>JALORT010000160.1 GCA_025458755.1 Methylotetracoccus sp. | reverse complement strand
TCAGGAGCTTGAATGGGTCCGATGTCTGTTGACGGCGGTCGGGTTCGGGCCGGAGGCGCTCCGACGGGTGAGCGCCGAAGAACTTCGCAAGACCATCATCCGCGTCCGTCCGCACCAACCGATCGAGCCGCTGACGGATTGGAACGAAGATGCCGGCAAGCGCGCCTGGATCCGGAGCGCCGTGAACCATCTGAGACCTGCGACTTCATCGGCCCCGTTCGTCCTTCTGCCCGCAGGGGCCCCGTTCGGCGCCGTACAGGTCGACCCGCAGGCCTGCACCTTGTGCATGAAGTGTGTTCCCGTGTGCCCGGAGTCCGTGCTGACGGGCAATTCCGATCGGGGCGAACTCGCGCTCATCGAAGAATCGTGCATCCAATGCGGCGGCTGCGTGCGAACCTGTCCCGAACGAGCGGTGACGCTGCTGCCCCGTTACACCTTCATTGAGAGGGCACGGCAAGAGGCTCAGTTACTGCTGAGCCGAGACCGTGTATGCGACGCGCAGGCCGGGTAACGCGCGTCGCGCCGCATCCGGCACACGGAGTTGTCGTTTCGACCTGACTGCGCCGGATGCGCTGCGCTCATGCAGCCTACCCGTTTTCGTGTTCGGGGGTGAGCAACACCACCTCACCGTGCCTGCGGCTGCGGCAGATCAACAAATCCGAGGCAGCGGGTCGTCTTCCAGTTCTTCAAGGATTCGCTGTCCACCGAGGCGCGTCTGCAAGACCACGCGTGATGGACCTGCGAGCACTTCGCCGACGATCGCCGCGTACTCATGGCCCTGCCGGTGGAGGTTCTCGACCGCGCGAGCAGCCGATTCAGGAGCGAGAACCGCCACAACGCGGCCCTCGCAAGCGAGGTAATAGGGATCGTACCCGAGCATTTCACACACGCCGCGAACCGGATCGCGCACTGGAATCGCGGCTTCGTCAAGACGAACGGTCGCATCGGACGCATTGGCGATTTCATGGGCGACGGTGGCGATGCCACCCCGCGTCGGGTCGCGCATGAATTTGAGGCCGGGCAGCGGGAGCAGAGCCTGGGCGATCGGCAGCACGCTGGCGGCGTCGGATTGCAGATCACCGGACAGCCCGAATTGTTCCCGCGCCAAAATCACCGCGGTGCCGTGATCGCCCACGGGACCGCTGATCACCACGCAATCTCCGGGCCTGACCTGCGAGAGACCCAGATTAAGGTTCCTCGGACGGAGACCGATCCCGGTCGTCGCCAGATACAAACCCCCGCCCTGTCCGCGACGGACCACTTTGGTATCGCCGGCGGCGACCTTCACCCCGCAATCCGCACAGGCGATCGCCATCGCAGCCAGTACACGGTCCAGCACGTCGACGGCGAGTCCTTCTTCGATGAAGGCATTCAGCGTCAAATACAAGGGCATGGCGCCGGAAACCGCGAGGTCGTTCACCGTCCCGTGGACCGCCAGACTCCCGATATTGCCGCCGGGAAACTCCAGCGGCTCCACCGTGAACCCGTCCGTCGTCACCATGATCTCGCTGCCGGCCGCTTCGATCGGCAAAGCCGCCGCATCGACGGACGTATCGAGGCAATCGCTCGCGAGATGGCGCGCGAACAAGTCATCGATCAGCTCGCGCATGAAACGCCCGCCGTTGCCGTGGGCTAGGCTGATGAACTCGTCTTGAAATTTTCGTGGTTTTGACATCGGCGAGTGAGGGTCAAGGGGTTATTGTTCGGAGCTGGCTTGCAGCAATTCGTAGCCTTTCCATTTGCAATAAGCGACCGACGTAAGCCAACTCGCAGCAAAGATCCCGATGAGGATGAATCCCATCTGACCCAGTTCCACCCCAGCCGCCCAATCGAAAATCTCCCAGCTCACGTCGATCCTGCCTGCCAGCAACTGCAGCGCCTCGACCCCTCCGATGAACAGCGCCGTGACCACCGAGATCAGCGTGACACTCAGGTTGTAATACAGCTTCCGAACGGGATGCACATAGGCCCAGCCGTAGGCGCCGAGCATCAGGACGCCGTTCATGGCGTCGATCAGCGTCATCGCCGCGGTAAACGTTAACGGCAGCAACAGGATATACCACAGCGGCATGGACGCGCTGGCACTGGCGGCGGAGAGGCTCAACAATCCGACCTCCGTCGCCGTATCGAATCCGAGACCGAACAGCAACCCGACGAAATAGAGCTGCCAACTGTGTTCCACCAGCTTCAGCACGGGTCTCAGGATTCTGGCCAGGATGCCCCGGTTGTCGAGATGGAAGGTCAGCGCCTCTTCGTCGACCGGCCTGTTGTCGACGACAGCTTCGCGCCACACCTTGAGGATACCCAGCAACGCCATCAAGTTGATGGCCCCGATCGCCAGCAGAAAAACGCAGGACACCGTCATGCCAATCAGCGACCCGGTTTCCTTGAACGCCGGAAGGCTGGCGTTGACATAGCCGGCGGAAACGGCAACCAGCACGGAGAGCACGATCACGATCGTGGAATGCCCCAGAGAAAAGAAGAAGCCGACGCCCACGGGATATTTCCCGTCCTGCATCAGCTTGCGGGTGGTGTTGTCGATCGCCGCAATGTGGTCCGCATCCACGGCATGCCGGAGGCCGAAGCCATACGCGATGGTCGCGAGGCCAAGCAGCATCGGATAATGTCCCGACGCCAACACCACGGCGATCCAGAGCAGTACCTGAAAAGCGAAAAGGAGCGAGAGCATCAGCACGATGCGTCGACGCAACGGCACAGGAAGCAGAGCGAGGACACGCTTCACCCGATCGAACAGATTCATACGGCGTCTTGGTGACTGGATTGAACGAACCGGACGACGGCATAGCGCCATACCCGTGCCCGCATTCTAACGCATACCAAGCGGCACCTTGCCAGACCAGGTCATTCCCTGCGACACTCGAATCCGCCTGATCTCCACCAGCACTTCCTTGTCCTACGGATGCACCGTGGGACCGAAGGGTGGACGAACTTGCTGCCATTTCCAGTCACCGACCGTTGAATCAAGTGAGGATTGAACCATGAGCACGTCAGAACACAGCCACACGCCCGGCGAGCCGCACAGCCACGCTCACGAGCATCATCATGAACACGCGCACCAGCATTTCCACGTTCACGAGCATCGCCACGGTGATCTGGTGCACACCCACGAACACCCTCATTGGCATGCGCATCCGCACGATCACGAGCATGTCCACAGCCATCAGTCCCACGCGCACTCCCATGGCGCCGATGAACTGCATGCCCATGGCGGTGATACGGGCCACAGCCACCGCCACACCAATCTCGAGAGCCCCGGGCACAGCGCCGAACCGCACGAACACGATCATCCTGCCGCACATAACTGAAGCCCGTGGCGCCCGGCTGATCCATCCCGGAGGGCGCGGGTGATGCCGGGCGCGCGGCGGCAGGATCGGCACAACATGCTGTGAGCCGCCCGTCAGACGATGCCGCACGCAGCCACCGCTGCTGCCGCGTCAGTGGCTGCAGATCCGCTGAGGCTGCAGGCATGTCGCGATAATTAGCCTCACTTCATCGAAATTCAGCGTCATGAGCCAGCCGGAACAGCAGGCCCCCGTCAGCGCATCGACCGCTTATTGGAACAAGCGGGCTGGGTCGTCTGCTCGCCAGCGCAGGCGGACATTGCGACTCATCGCGGCATCGCGCTCCGTGAGTTCCCGTTGAAGTCCGGATTCGGTTTCGCCGACGACCTGCTCTAGGTCGACGGCAAGGCCGCAGGCATCATCGAAGCGAAGATGGAGAGGCCGAAGCCGCGCTGCACCTGTGGACCGAAAGCCAGCTCTGGCAGGCCTACGCCGCCCTGGACCGGAGCAAAGTCAAGGGTGCGAACCGCCGCCGCATCCTGACCGACATCGTCTCACTGATGCGCTACGCGATGCACCAGGAGAACGAGCTGGTGCCCAACCCGGAGAAGGTCATGGCCAACTTCCGCACCTGGCTTGCGCAACAAAACGCAAGCTCGGCTGTAGGTTCGGCTTCAGCCGAACACCCCCGCTTCACCGAAGAAGAGCGTTGGTGGCTGGAGCAGATGGCCGAGCACATCGCCAGCAATCTCGGCATCGAGACCGAGGAATTCGGCTACGCGCCGTTCGACCAGCGCGGCGGGCTGGGCCAGGTGCATCAGATCTTTGGCGCGGAGCTGCCGAAGGTGATCGATGAGTTGAATCGGGAGTTGGCGGCGTGAGCCGGCTTGTCGAATACCCGATCAGGTGCTGTAATGAGTCCCTGAATGAGTACCGGAGATTCCCATGAACACCGTTCCCGCACAGGAAATCAAGCGCCGCGGCATGGCGGCCGTGGATGATGCCCTGGCGCAAGGCCCCGTACATGTGGTCAAGAACAACCGTCCGCAGTATGTGGTGCTGACGGAGGAAAGCTATCGCGAACTGCTCGAAGCCCTGCAGGAATGCGCCCTGGCCCGCATCAAGGCCTCGCTGGAAGATGCCGCCGCTGGGCGCGTCACGCGCCACGACAGCGTCGAGGCCCTGATGCGCCACATCGACGCAGAGTGAGCACGGCATGAGCTGGACGCTCGTCACCACGGCCGCCTTCGACCGCCGCGCGCGCAAATTCCTTTCCCGCCATCCCGACTTGCGCCCCTGCTTCGCCGAAGTCTTGGGCCGCCTCATGGCCGACCCCTTCGAGCTCAGTCTGAAGCTGCACGCCCTCACTGGCAAGCTGCAAGGCTTGCAAGCTCTCAGCCTGACTTACAGCTACCGCATCACCCTCACCCTGCAAATCACCGCACACGAAATCCTGCTGATCGACCTCGGCAGCCATGACGAGGTGTATGGGGGTTGAATAACGGGATGGTGGCGGGAAAGCCGTGCCTTTCTCATGGCCTGATCGTTGTGTCCGCCTGCTGAGTACCCGGTTACAATACAAAGCAGCGGGCAACGGACTTCAGGGGCATGATCCCACCGGAACAACGGGCAAGGCAGCAGATCGATCGCTTGTTGGAGCAGGCAGGCTGGACCGTCTGCGCGCCGGCGCAGGCGAATATCACCGCGCACCGCGGCGTTGCGCTCCGCGAGTTTCCTTTGAGTCCGGGATTCGGTGTCGCCGATTATCTGCTATACGTCGACGGCAAGGGCGCCGGCATCATCGAGGCCAAAAGGGAAGGCGCGAGCTTGACCGGGGTAGAACTCCAGTCCGGCCGCTACGCCAGGGGACTGCCGAAAGGATTGCCGGCCTGGCAGCGGCCGCTGCCGTTCCTGTACGAATCCACCGGCCTCGAAACCCATTTCACGAACGGTCTCGATCCCGAGCCGCGCGCCCGTAACGTATTCGCGTTCCACCGGCCGGAGACCCTGGCCCACTGGCTGTCCGCGGCCGGAACGTCGAGCGACACACAACGCGAAGCCGGTGCCGCCTATACGGGCAGCTTCCTGCACCGCGTCCGCGCCATGCCCCCGCTAGTCACAGAATGGGGCGACTTCAAGCTGTGGCCCGCGCAGATCATCGCTGTCCGCAACCTGGAAGCCAGCCTAGCACAAAACAAGCCCCGCGCGCTGATCCAGATGGCGACCGGCAGCGGCAAGACCTTCACCGCTATCAGCTTCATCTACCGGTTGATCAAGTTTGCCGGCGCGCGCCGCGTGTTGTTCCTGGTGGACCGCGGCAACCTGGGACGGCAGACCAAGAAGGAGTTTGACCAGTACGTCTCGCCGGTCAACAACTTCAAATTCGGCGAGGAGTACATTGTCCAGCACCTCACCGGCAACCAGCTCGACAAGACCGCTCGCGTCTGCATCTCG
>JALORT010000159.1 GCA_025458755.1 Methylotetracoccus sp. | reverse complement strand
GAAAATGAGGGACGCGCAGGTGGTCTCCGGGAGTCAGGATGACACAGTGGCGGGAATGATCTTCCACATTGACCCCGTACGCGTCGAAGACAGACTCCAAGTAACTCCAAAGTCTCGGATCCCTATCATGCCGGTGGATCTGCTCCATCAGGCGGCGGGCGGGCTCCGGGCGGCAGGAGTTCAGCTCCAGCAGTCGGTCGCGGCCCGCATGCAGGGCGTCAAGTAAGCGGGTGTTGAGTTCCCGCGTTCGCGCCAGCAGTGAGGCAGTCCGCTCCGGTTCGGGATCCGCCAATAACGCGATCAAGTCCGGCGCGACTTGCTCGAATACCTGCTGTCCGGCGGGGCAGGGATGACGGAAGGCCTCAAGGCCCTCCTGGTACCAGCGCCGCAGGACATCCTGTCCGCTGTGTTCGAAAAACGGAACGTGGATCCGGATCGTCGCCGTCTGCCCGATGCGGTCCAAACGTCCGATGCGCTGTTCGAGCAGATCGGGGCTCAACGGGAGGTCGAACAGTACCAGATGATGCGAGAATTGAAAGTTGCGGCCCTCACTGCCGATTTCGGAACAGACCAGCACGCGGGCTCCGTCTTCTTCATCCGCGAACCACGCCGCGGCGCGATCGCGTGCCACAATGGTCATTCCTTCGTGAAAGACCGCGGCACCGATGCCGCCCAGCACGCGCAGCGCTTCCTCCAGCCCGAGAGCGGTTTCGGCCCGTGCGCAGATCACCAGCGCTTTGGCACGCTGCAGCGTTTTTAGGAACGGAACAAGCCAGTCGATCCGGTGATCGGACCGCCACCACTCGCCTGGACTCGAGGAAGACGCCGCACAGAGGCTTTCGGGGTGCAAGTAAGCGGTCGGATCGAGATCGGGTTGCTGCAGCAGTCTCCGGTAATGGTCAGGCAGCGGCAGTGGATACAGATGGAGCTGTCTTTCCGGGAAGCCCTTGACCGTCGCCCGCGTATTGCGGAACAACACGCGCCCGGTGCCATGGCGGTCCAAGAGCAGCTGTATCAAAGCCTGCCGTGCCTGTTCGCTCTGTTCGCCGTCGGCCAGCTGGCCGAGCAATTCATCCGCTCGGTCATGCGTCAAAAAGGAACGCAGGCGGCGCAGTGACAGTTCATTCAGGCTTTTCCGATCCAGCAATTCGTTCAAGACGTCGGCGAGCGACTCGTAGTCCTGCTCCTCTTGGACAAATCGATCGAAGTCGTGGAATCGATCCGGATCGAGCAGCCGCAACCGGGCGAAATGGCTGGCTTTACCCCATTGTTCCGGGGTCGCCGTCAACAGCAGCAGACCGGGAGACCGTGCCGCCAAACGTTCCACGAAGCGGTATTCCGGGCTGGCGGCTTCAGGGGTGTAGCGGAGATGGTGGGCTTCGTCGACCACGCACAGGTCCCACTCAGCCGCCAGCACGCAGTTCTGACGGTCGCCATCCTGCATCAGGAATTCCAGGCTGCAAAGCGCCAGCGGTTCGGCCAGAAACGGATTCTCCGCCTCGCTGCTCCAGTAGCGGTCTTCGTCGAACAGACTAAAACAAAGATTGAAGCGGCGCCGCATCTCCACCAGCCATTGGTGCAGCAGCGTCTCCGGCACGATAAGAAGCACGCGCTGTGCGCGCCCCGTCAACAGCCGGTGATGTACGATGAGACCGGCTTCGATCGTCTTCCCGAGCCCCACCTCATCGGCCAGCAGCACCCGTGGCGCGTGCCGCGTCCCCACCTCATGCGCGATATACAGTTGGTGTGGAATAGGGCTGGTCCGCGGCCCCAACAGGCCGCGAATCGGCGACTGCTCCAATTCATTGAGTTTTCGCAGCGTCTCGATGCGAAGCCGAAATAACGCCGAGGAATCGACCTGACCGGCGAACAGCCGATCCTGCGGCCGGTTGAATTGAAGGAAATGGTCGAGCTCGATTTCTTCCAAGCGTCGGTGCGCGCCGCTGGCGTCGCAGCCGCTGTAGGTGATCACCGCGCCGCTTTCCTCGACGGAGGACACCGTCACTGTCCATCCGTCAACGCTGGTTACGGTGTCACCGGGCGCGAAACGCACACGGGTGAGCGGCGCATTCCGGCGCGCGTAGGTCCGTCGTTCGCTGGCGGCGATATAGAGTACCGTCACCCGTTGCGCATCGACTTCCAGAACGGTACCCAGCCCCAACTCCGGCTCTGTGTCGCTGATCCAACGCTGCCCGGGAACGAATACTGACAACACCGTTCTCCTGAGTTTCTGAGGCTATAAAAAGGGGTCGACATTGTAGCAGGGCAACACGGAGGCGGCGCGGCGTGTATTCATGCTCGGAAAGACTCGTGATGGGGAAAGCCGTATGCCGCGCAGAGATGCCGCCTCGCATTGCCCGGCCCGATGTCGGCTGGGCGCTGTGCTTGGAAGCCGAAGCCGTGATCCACTATACTTCGCCGCACCTTCATGGCGGGTCCGGGATGGTCCCGGCGAACTCCGAACGCTGTTCTCGATTTGTTTGTCTCCCTGGCCCCGGCCGATGAACCCTTTTCTTGCCGACCTCCAGCCTTATCCTTTCGAGAAGCTGGCCCAGATGAAACACGGGGTCGAGCCGCCCTCCCGTTTGCCGCATATCAGCTTATCGATCGGTGAGCCGCAGCACCCCACGCCGCACTGTATCAGCGAGGCATTGATTGCCCATCTGCATGGCTTGGCCCACTATCCAGCGACGCGCGGATTCGCTGCGCTGCGGCAGGCGATCGCGGCATGGCTGTGTCGCCGGTTTATAATCCCCGCTGCCGACCTGGATCCGGAGCGGCAGGTTCTTCCGGTGAACGGCACGCGGGAAGCACTGTTTTCATTCGCCCAAGCCGTCGTCGACCCGCGAGCGGGTGCGCGGGTGTTGATGCCCAATCCCTTTTATCAGATCTACGAAGGTGCGGCGCTCCTGACCGGCGCGCGGCCCCACTTTCTGAATCTGCATCGGGGGAATGGGTTTCTGCCGGACTTCGACCAGGTCCCGGAAACGGTCTGGCGACACTGCCGTCTGGTGTATGTTTGCTCGCCGGGCAATCCCAGCGGCGCGGTGATGCCGGCGGAGCAGTTACAACGGCTGATCCGTCTGGCGGACCACTGGGGTTTTGTGATCGCGTCCGACGAATGCTACTCGGAGCTGTACGTCGACGAGAGCATGCCGCCAGCCGGCTTGCTGCAGGCGGCGCACGCGATGGGCAATACCGAGTACAAGCACTGTGTGGTGTTCCACAGCCTGTCGAAACGCTCCAATGCGCCCGGGCTCCGTTCGGGTTTCGTCGCGGGTGATGCGGAGGTACTGAAACACTATGCCCTGTACCGAACCTACCAGGGCTGCGCGATGTCGCCACCCATCCAGCATGCCAGTATCGCCGCCTGGAGTGATGAGACCCACGTGCGGGATAATCGCGCCAGCTACCGGAGGAAGTTCTCGGCCGTTTATCCTATCGTCAGCGAAGTCTTAGAGGTCGACATGCCCCCTGCGGGCTTTTACTTGTGGCCGGAAACGCCGGTCGATGACGCCGAATTTGCGCGCGGCCTTTTCGCGGAAGGCCATGTCACGGTGTTGCCTGGAAGCTTTCTGTCGCGGGTCAGTGAGGGCGGTGTCAATCCGGGCGCCCGCCATGTGCGTATCGCGCTGGTCGCGCCGCTGGACGAATGTGTGGAGGCGGCGCATCGCATCAACCAATTCACCAAAAACTTGAAGTAAGAAACCATGTCGCTAGAACGAGTCATCGAACAAGCTTTCGAACAGCGGGCCGATTTAACGCCAACCTCCGTTGGCGCTGAAGTGCGGGAGGCGGTGGAGGAATGTCTGCGCCGGCTCGATGCCGGCGAGCTTCGGGTGGCTGAAAAGCGTGACGGCGGATGGATCGTCAATCAGTGGCTGAAGAAAGCGGTGCTGCTGTCATTCCGGATCAACGACACTCGCGTGATGGATGGCGGCGAAACGCGTTACTTTGACAAGGTCGAGCCGAAGTTCGGCAGCTATGCGCCGGAGGATTTCCGCCGGCTCGGTGCGCGCGTGGTCCCTCCTGCGGCCGTGAGGCGGGGTGCCTACATTGCGCCGAATGTGGTGCTGATGCCTTCGTTCGTGAACATCGGGGCTTACGTCGACAGCGGCACCATGGTCGATACCTGGGCGACCGTTGGCTCGTGTGCGCAGATCGGCAAGAACGTCCATCTGTCCGGAGGGGTTGGCATCGGCGGCGTGCTCGAGCCGCTGCAGGCGGCGCCCACGATCATCGAAGATGATTGCTTCATCGGCGCTCGCTCGGAAGTCGTGGAAGGCGTGATTGTTGAACAGGGTTCCGTGATCTCGATGGGTGTCTACATCGGTCAGAGCACGAAGATTTACAACCGTAGCACCGGGGAGGTGACGTATGGAAGAATCCCGGCGGGTTCGGTCGTTGTTTCGGGCAATCTTCCGGCCAAGGATGGAAGCCACAGCCTGTACTGTGCTGTAATCATCAAAGAGGTGGATGAAAAGACCCGCGGCAAAGTGGGCATCAACGAACTGTTGCGCGACTAGATCAGCTCGGGGACGCCATCCTGCGTCGCGAAGGCGATGCCAATAATAATGAAACAGAGGGAACAGCGATGAAAAAAGCGGTCATTCTCGGCCTGGCCTGCGTTGTTTGCGGCGCGGCGTTCGCGTCGACCGAGCATTATGTGCGCCGCGATGGCGCGCATGTACAGCATTTAAAGATCACCCGGATCGGTGACGATATCAAGGCTGCCATGGACGTCGATTTCGAACCCAACGCGATGGAAGCGGAACGAGGAGTCAGGCCCTGCGCGGCAGAGATTGAAGGCGAAGCGAAGATGATCAGTGAGACAGAACTGGTCTTCAAGGAACAAATTCCGGGAGAGCGCCGTTATTGCGAACTCCGGGTCCAGTTGAACGGCGACGAAGCCAGGGTCTCAGAATCCCGAGAGTGTGGCTATTTCCTAGCGAACTTCTGCCGCTTCGATTCGGAAGGCAAAGTTTTGCTGCGGTTCAAATAGAGCCACTGCCCCTCGGGTGGACTTGTCCGGTCGAGAGAAAGCGGCTGTCGCGTGTGCGAAGTCACGCTGAGCCCAAGCTCTCATTCAGTACAACGGGATGGTTGCCGTTGCAGCGGATCTCTCGGGAATGAATCCGGCGTTCACAGCAGTCAGTTATTAATCTAATTCGCGAGGTTCTCGTCATGGGTATCGGTATTTGGGAGTTGGTGCTCCTTTTCCTGATCGTTCTGTTGATTTTCGGTACGAAGCGGCTCCGCAACATCGGCGGTGATTTGGGCGGCGCGATCAAGAGTTTTCGCAGCGCGATGAACGAGAGCGAAGAAAAGCCGGAAAAAGGCCAGACGCTGGACGGTGAAGTGGTGGCCGACAAGAAGGACCAGGCGTAAGCCGCCTCGCGCCCATGTTCGACGTCGGGTTCTGGGAAATGATGTTGGTGGGCATCGTTGCACTGCTCGCCTTTGGGCCGGAGCGGCTGCCGCGGGTGGCGCGCGAGACGGCGCTCTGGGTCCGTAAGGCGCGCTCGATGGTCGCGTCGGTGAAGCAGGATATCGATCATGAACTGCAGTTGTACGAACTGCAGGAAGCGCTGCGGCGCGAAAAGAAAGCGCTGTCGTCATTCGACCTAGAGGAACCGCCGAAACGCTCGCTAAACACTGTCCCCGAACATCGTGAACACAAAGATCCGGAACCGGATGGCCAAGCGAACAATCAAGCCGGCGGACGATGATGCGGCGGAGTTCGAGGACTCGACTCAGACCTTCATTTCCCACCTG
>JALORT010000003.1 GCA_025458755.1 Methylotetracoccus sp. | reverse complement strand
GGCAACGGCAAAAAGTCATCAATCGGCGTTATGAAAAATGGCGTTCAAATTCCGCGCGCCATGTAGCACGCGTACAATCTCCACTTCGTTTGCAACTTCACGGTAGAGGATCAGGTAGTTTCCCACGGCGAAATACCGCAACTCCGGCGCAATATCGGGCCGCGTTGGGCCAAGTTGGGGGTTCTCGGCCAGCATTGCGCATTTCTCGTCAATCGTGCGTATTAAGCGCGTCGCCGCCTGCGGTTTGTCCTCCGCGATATGGCGCCAGATCGACAGTAAATCGTTTTCGGCTTCCGCCGTCCGTCTGAATTTCGCCACCGCTCCGCCCGTTGTTATCCCTGACGTTCATTGTCAAAGCGACGTTCGGCTTCCTGTAGCAGGTCGTCAATACTCTCGAACCGACCCGGCCCGCTTTTAATCCCCTCCTGCCAGAGGCGGCGCAATTCTTCAATCTGCTGCTCCTGGAAGGCACGCTTCATCTTCCAGCCGCGCAGCGCGTCGCGGATGACCTCGCTGCTTGACGCATACTCGCCACTTTCGACGGCTTGGCGCACAAGGGCGGCCATGTCTTGGGTTAAGGCGATGCTGATTTTTTCGACGTTTGCCATGATGCACCTCCAGCAAATGGTATGACTAATTGCTACCACAAGAGGCGCCTTCCTACAAGCGAAAGGGGCGCGCCTGTCTAACAAATGAAGGTTTCTTCGACGGCGGTGAGCGGTCTAGAACGGCACCGTGCAGCGAGCACACTCGCAGCTCCTCTGCCCGCGCGTGGTGCAAGCAACCTCACATGGTCGCCCAGATGTTACAGTCTGAGTCTCTTCCACCAAGCGGCAGCCAGGTAGCCTGGATGAAGTGCAACGGAATCCGGGAAACGGCATCAAAACGGTATCCGAGCGATCAAGGACATAACCAGGCGTGTTCATCGCCATGAGCAATTTCTCCGTTTTCTTGGAGCGAATGGCTTGGCCGCGCTTGGGCAGGTGGTCAAACCGTCGCGGGTACGCGGACCGGTGACGTTGGGTTGTCGTACCTTGGTTTCCCGTATTCCGCTGCGCTGCATACGGGCTACCCTGCTGATGATGCTGGCGGCCTGCAGTCCCAGATACCCCAACCGTCCTGCGACCTGGCCGAGTGCGAAATCCGGCGATGTGTGCCAAGGCCACGGGAGTGTCCACGAATGGGACGTGTTCGGTAATGACATGTACGTCCGCTGCAAGGACGGAACGATTCTGGCTCATTGAGAAGTCCTGGCCGCCGACTCCCGCGGCCCGCGAGTGTTGCCAATCACAGCAGCCGGCATCGGATGAATCGAAGTCGGCCACTCGACGTCATTCGCGGTTATCCTATGCCCGGTTTGCATCGAAAGACGCCCGGTCTCGTCGCGTACTCCCGCTCCGAAGCCCCGCCTGGGATCGATCCGGCGGCAATGATCATCCCGCACCAAGAACTGAGCCCCGAGACCCTGCAGGGGCTCATCGAGGAATTTGTGACCCGCGACGGAGCCGATTACGGCGAACGGGAAACGCCTCTCGAAGACAAGGTTGCCCAAGTCCGGCGTCAGCTCTTGCGGCGCGAGGAAGGAACGCCGCGGGCGGAAAGCGGCTCACTGCCCCGTCCAAGAAACCGCGGCCGTCAGACGCTGGAGCATGCGACCAATGACTTGGCGTGCGGTGTCGTAAGCGCGGGGTTCTTCGCTCGCCCTCGGACCGGCTACGTTCAGCGCGGTTACTCGTGATTCCGCGATGAAGCGGAGGATGGCATCGACAGCGAGGCCGGGCGGGGTTGCCGAGAGATCGATCAACCGGTGGGGCTTGCCGGACTCGGCGCAGTGCGATGCCGTCAGCAGGGTTCCGCCTTCGAGCCGTCCGAAATGCAGAATGACGGTGCCGTCGCTGTCCTGAATGTTCTTGAGCGTGCGTTCCGGATAACCGCCGTGGGCAAGTTCTGTCAGCGGGTAGCGATCCGGCAGCGGTCCGTCTTCGGCCAAGCGGCCTGCGGGGCACCAGCCGCGGCATGTCACCCCGGCGGCCAATGCGGCATCCAGCGCTCCGCGGTCGACGCCCGTCTGGCCGCCCGAGATGATCGTGAGCTTCAGTCGGGTCCTGGTTGCCTCCCCACGCGGCATGGGGGCGCGCTGGTTCTGGCCGGCGGGAACCGCAGCCCGGCTACAGCCGATAGCGTGCGGTCTGCCGCCGTGCTTGGGCAAGATGGGCGCGCAGGAAGTCGGGGCGGTGCATCGGCTTGACCAGCAGGAAGCCGGCGAGGAAACCCCCGATATGCGCCCAGAACGCCACGCCGCCGCCCGCCCCTTGCAAGGCCGGCAGGCCGCCGGCAATCTGGATGAAGAACCAGTAGCCAAGCATCGCGATCGCCGGTAACGATACCGTGGTGAAAAAGAAACCGAGAAAGATCGCGACGATGACATGGGCTCGGGGATACAGCCGGGCGTAGGCGCCCATCACACCGCCGATGGCGCCGGAGGCCCCCACCATCGGGATCGCTGCGGACGGATCGGTCGCGATTTGTGCGAACGCCGCCGCCAATCCGCACAGCAGGTAGAAGATCAGGAAGCGCGGTGCTCCCATCGCATCTTCCACATTGTCACCGAAGATCCACAGGAACCAGAGATTGCCGATGATGTGGAACCAGCCGCCGTGCAGGAACATATGAGACAGCAGCGTCAGGTGCGAGGTCTGGCCGTCCAGCAGGCATGAGAGTCCCTCACCGAGCGGAATCTGCGTGTTCATCGGAGCCAGGCCGAACAATTCACCGGGGATCAAGCCGTACAGGCAGAGCGATTGCGCCAAAGGCATCGCGCTTCCGGCACCCTGCACGAACACCCAGGCCGCGATGTTCATCGCGATCAGCAGGATGGTGGCGATCGGTTGCCGGACGGCGGGATTCTCATCGCGAATAGGAAACATGATTTGCTCTCAACGGGTCACGGCGGAGAACGGAACATCGAGTACCGCGTACTCCGGCCAGTCCTGGTGGTCGAAATGCCACCATTCCCGCGGATGGACGGTAAATCCTTCCGCCTCCATCGCCTGGCGGAGCAAGTCGCGGAAACGGCGGGATTCCGCACTGCCCCCGGTGTAATCGGGGTAGGCGCGGGTGGTCATTTCGTCATAGTCGGTCGGCATTGCGATCGGCTCGCCGGTGGTGCGGTCGTACAGAGCCAGGTCCACCGCACAGCCGCGGTTGTGTTTAGAACCTTGTTTAGGGTCGGCGACGAAATTTCTCTTGTTGCCGCTGACCGAATCCCAAAAGATCTTGGTGACCGACCACGGGCGATAGCCGTCGAAGATCAGCAAGCCGAGGTGCTGATGGCGCAGCCGTGAATGGACTCGCACCAAAGCTTCGGCCGCCGGCCTTTGCAGGAACGCGCGCGCCTCGGGATAGACCTGGCGACCGATGAAGTTGTTGGTGGTCGCATAGCGAATATCGAGCTTCAGCGTGGGATCGAGCGTGGTCAACTCGACCAGATCCGGCGCGCGGGAGGCGCCAACACTCGGCGGTACGTTCTCACGCAACGGCAGGGCTGAGCAGGCCGTGCTGAGGAGTGTAAGAATCACAACGCAGACTCCTCGGCGCCGGGCACCGCCATCACACATACAAGGCGCTGCTCAACAGGCTGCGGTATTTCCGCGTGAGTTCGTGGTCATCACCCAAGTGCTTGAAGATCGCCACGCAGGCTTTGCGTGCCCCGTCCTCATCGAAGTTCCGGGCCGTTCTGACGACCTTGATGAAGCCCGCCAGCGCAGGGTCGTAATTCCCTTGCGAGAGATGACGGGCCGCGGCCAGATAATCGTCCTTCGCGGCATGATCGGGCAGGCGCTCCGGGTTGGCGATCAGGCCGAACAACCGGGCGAACGTGCGTATCGCCTCGGCCTCGCCGAAAAAGTCGGAATCCGGACCGATGCGCTCGATGGCGGCACAAGCCTTCTCAGCATCCGCAGCGAGCAGCAGGCGCGCCAACAGCACGGCCGCCGCGCCGTTATCGGGCTCGGCCGCCACGATCTGCTCGAGCAGGGCTTTGGCTTCACCATCCCGGCCCTCGGCGGCTAACTGTTCCGCTTGCTGTAGCTGGGTTCTGTAGGGACTGGGCAGGGCACGCTTCAGCCATTCCTCGACCATGTCCGCGGACAAGGCGCCGGTGAATTCATTCACCGCTTGACCGTCGACGAACAACTTCACATTGGGGATTCCCCGTACACGATAACGCTCCGCGATTTCGGGCTGCTCCTCCGTATTCACCTTGACCAATTCGAAGCGGTCCGCGTGCCGTTCCGCGACCTGTTCGAGAATCGGCGTGAGTGCTCGACAGGGCGCGCACCACGGTGCCCAGAAGTCCACCAGAACCGGTGTGGAATAGCTGCGAGTGAGAACTTCAGTCTCAAAGTCGATCTGCGGCATGCTCAATGGCGATGAGTGTGGGTTCGACGTCGTAGGCTAACAGATTTCTGGCAAGATTTTTTACAGCCTGAAGACAGTCCATGTTTTTCGCGGTCTTCCGGCCGATTTCCGCGGCTGATACACAGAGTTATCCACAGATTCTGTGGAAAAAAGCGGACCCGGCCGGTTATCTCGCATGTGGCTAGAAAAGGATGTCGAATGTCAAGACTTGCTTCCGGAAATGACTGGGCAAAACGCGTATAAAAGCGATGAAAAATTTATTAAACAGTAGGTTGCGTGATTTTTTGGCGGGCAGTGAGGCGATCAAGCCGCCCGCTGCTGCCATAGGTGTGACCGGCCGGCACCTGATTTTTCAACGTTTCCAGGGGCCTGGCGGAGGAGCCTGAGCGTGAGACTTATGCACAGCACGAACACTGCGTGCTTTCCCACACCACGAACGCGCGAAATGCCGCACTGTGCGGATGCTCCTGCGGTTTCCTGCGGTCTTCCGCGAGTCAGCGACGGGCGTTAGTCGTTACCACCTGCCTTGATTACGGAGGCGTCACCGTCATCGCCTTGTTCGAGTTGACACGGTTCCAGATTTGGTAACGGGGGCTGATGCATCTCGATGCCGTGGCGCTCGATGGTTCGTTTCAGCGCTTCGACTTGTTCGTCCAGCTTCTGGATATGGTCCAGCATGTGGTTGACAGCATGCGCGACCGGGTCCGGCATATCCGGTGTCATGCCGTAGGCATCGAAACCGATCTTGCTAGCGATCGCACGACGCTGCTGTTCCTGAATCTGGCGGTTCGGGTTGACGAAATGGCCGGGGATGCCGACCACTGTCGCGCCGGGCGGCACGTTTCTCAAAACCACCGAGTTGGAACCGATCCGCGCGCCGTCGCCGACCGTGATCGGCCCCAAAACCTTGGCGCCGGCACCAATCACGACGCTGTTGCCTAAGGTCGGATGGCGCTTCCCCTTGGTCCAGCTAGTGCCTCCTAGCGTGACACCGTGATAGAGCGTGCAGTCGTCGCCGATCACCGCGGTTTCGCCGATGACCACGCCCATGCCATGATCGATGAACAACCGCCGGCCGATTTTCGCACCTGGATGGATTTCGATGCCGGTCCACCAGCGGGACAAATAGGCGATCAGGCGCGCGAACCAACGGAAGCCTCTCGTCCACAGACGATAGGTGATCCGATGCATCAGAATCGCTTGGACGCCGGGGTAGATCGTGATGATCTCCCAAAAGGATTGAGCGGCGGGATCCCGCTCAAAAATGCAGTCGAACTCCTCGTGCAACCGCTTCAGCATGGCCTCGATCCCGCCGATCGGGTCTGGAGGCGATATTGCAGCGTGCTCAGAATGCCGCGCAGCAAATGAATTTCCCGCTCCTCGATGCGCGACCGACTGAAGATGCGCCGCAAGCGCCGCATGATTGACGGCGAGGATTTGCGCTCGTGCAGGAAGCCGAAATCCCACAGCGTCGCTTCGAGGTGTTGAAAGAACGATTCCATTTCGGCGGAGGAGGCTAACAGCGGTGAAGGGGGCGTGGCGCCGAGTATTCCCGTGGCCGCCAGGTAAAGCTCATAAGCGACGAGCTGCACGGCGGCCGCGACATTCAGCGAGGAAAAGGCCGGGTTGCTGGGGATATGAAGCAGGAAGTGGCAGTGCTCCAGCTCTTCGTTGGTCAGCCCCGAATGCTCGCGGCCGAACAGAATCGCCGTCTGGCTGCCGGGCCGCTGCGTGCTGACGAGCTCGGCGCATTCCCGCGGCGACACCTGAGGCCAGCGAATCGAGCGCAGCCGCGCGCTGGCCCCGACGATCAGCCGGCAGTCGGCGATGGCCGCTGGAAGATCGTCGTACACGGCGGCGGCGCTCAAAATGTCATCTGCGCCGGCGGCGCGTGCGGTCGCCTGCTCGCTCGGAAAAATCTTCGGGTTCACCAAGGCCAGGTCCGATAGCTCCATGTTCTTCATCGCCCGCGCCACCGCACCGATGTTGCCGGGATGAGTGGTTTCAACCAGAACGATGCGCACGCGTTGCAACACGTTGTGTCTGACCCGAGTCGGCGAAAAACCTGGGATGGTAACAGAATTTTGCTATTCTAAGCCGTTACCCAAGGATGTTTCATTTATGGACCCAATGCTCACGATTGCGATCCGCGCCGCCCGAGCGGCAGGCGAGGTGATCACCCGCTCGCTCGGTCGCGTCGACCCGCGAAAGATCACCGTCAAGAGTCGCAACGATTTTGTCAGCGAAGTCGATCGTCAGGCGGAAAGCGAAATCATCTACGTGCTGCAGAAAGCCTTTCCCGGCCACGGCATTCTGGCTGAGGAAACCGGCCGTCAGGGCACCCGAAGGGAGGAGTACGTCTGGGTGATCGATCCGCTGGACGGCACCACCAACTTCCTGCACGGTTTTCCGCAATTTGCGGTGTCGATCGGCCTGATGTACCGGGGCGTTCCGGAAGCCGCGGTGATCTACGATCCGCTCCGCCAGGAATTGTTTACGGCGAAGCGCGGCTCGGGAGCGATGCTGGAGAACCGGCGTATCCGGGTCACCGCGCAGACTACACTGCACGGAGCGCTGCTGGGTACCGGCTTTCCGTTTAAGGACCAGCGGTACATTGACGCTTATCTCGCCATGCTGAAAGACCTGATCCGCGATACCGCCGGTATCCGCCGGGCCGGCTCGGCGGCGCTTGATCTCGCCTATGTCGCTGCAGGGCGCCTCGACGGGTTCTGGGAAATGGGTCTGCAGCCGTGGGACATGGCGGCCGGCGTGCTGATGATCCGCGAGGCGGGCGGCATCGTGACCGATCTGGTTGGCGGCGATCGGGCGATGGAAACCGGCCATGTGCTGACGGCCAATCCCAAACTCCATCAAGCCATGCGCGACATCATTGCGCCCCATCTGACCGAGGCCCTCCGGGGCGAGATGGCGTAGGCGGCGCTGTTGGTCGGCAAGTGCTGCGGGGTGGCTCCGACCGTTCAAACCGCCATGCTTCGGAAAATCGCCCCAGCGGGCACCGCTTCGGGCGGTTGGGCCGCGTTTGTCCCGCGGTCGTCGAAACCCGCCGCTAGGCGGCACCGGGCGAACGCCGGAGAAGGGCCGCGCTCTGTGCTCCCGAGCGACGAGTGGTCGTCACGAACGATCGCACGAGCAGGCAGGAAGCTTCATGTGCCGGCGGTCGTAGCACCGCGCCTGGGCGCCGCGCGCCACTCTGCCGGGCGCGATCTGATAGAATCGCGGTCCTTTAATCTCCGCAGCGGCATCCCCCCTTGAATCCCGTGGTTCGCATCGCAACGCGAAAAAGTCCGCTCGCTTTGTGGCAGGCGGAACATGTCGCGGCGCGGCTCCGAGCGGAATTTCCGCAGTTGTCGGTCGAGCTCCATCCGATGAGTACCCGCGGTGACAAACTGCTGGATGCGCCGCTGGCCAAACTGGGTGGCAAGGGCTTGTTTGTCAAGGAACTGGAACAGAGTCTGCTCGAAGGCCGCGCGGACATCGCCGTTCATTCGATGAAAGACGTGCCGGTCGAACTTCCGGACGCGCTGCATATCGCCGCGATACTGGAGCGCGAGGATCCGCGGGATGCGTTTGTTTCCGACCGCTTTGCCGGGGTGCAGGCGCTGCCGCCGCATGCGGTGATCGGGACCTCCAGCTTGCGGCGGCAGTGCCAGTTGCGAGCCCATGTGCCGGAGTGCCGATGGATCAGTCTGCGCGGCAATGTGAACACGCGGCTGGCCAAACTCGCATCGCGGGAATGCGATGCCGTCGTGCTCGCCGCCGCCGGGCTCAAGCGGCTGGGCTTGGCTCATGTCATCACGCAATTTCTCGATGCCGAGGTCTGCCTGCCCGCGATCGGTCAGGGAGCGCTAGGCATCGAATGCAGGCGGGACGACGCGCCGATCCACGAGCTGTTGACTGTTCTCCACCATGAGCCGACGGCGGTTTGCGTGCAGAGCGAAAGGGCGCTGAACGAGCGCCTGCAGGGCGGCTGCCAAGTCCCGATTGCGGGCTACGCCGAATGGAGCGGGGCCGAACTGCGTCTTCGAGGATTAGTGGCAGCGGCGGATGGCGGCACTATTTTATGCAGCGAACGTCGCGGTGACGCGTCCGCCGCGCGTGATATCGGTGTGGCCGTGGCGGAGGATTTGCTGGCTCAGGGCGCCGACCGCATCCTGCGGGATATGGGTGTGCGGTGAATCTTCACAGTGTGAAACCGGCGTCACTGAGCGGCTGGAACGTGCTGGTGACGCGGCCGGCAGCCCAGGCCGAACGATTATGCATGCTGATCGAACAGGCCGGAGGGCATCCCATCCGGTTCCCGCTGATTACGATCGAGCGGAGCCCGGAGGCGTCGGCGGCGCTCGAGCGGCTGCAGCGGGAGTGGGATTGGCTGATTTTCGTGAGCCCCAATGCGGTGAAGTTTGCGTGTGATCTGGGTGAGTGGTGGCAGCGACTGCCGGACCTGACGCGGATCGCAGCGATTGGACGTGGTACGGCGGCAGCGCTGCGGGACAAGGGTCTCAGGGTGGACCTGAGGCCGGAAGCGCAGTTTAATAGCGAGTCGTTGTTGGAGTCTCCGGAATTTGGTGCGGTCGAAGGGCGGCATGTGCTGATTGTCCGCGGGTGCGGGGGGCGCGAATTGATTGCCGAAACCTTGCGGCGCAGGGGAGCCGAGGTGGCGTACGCTGAGGTTTACCAGAGGCGCGCTCCGGCGGCAGCGGCTCACGAGTTGCTCGCCGCCTGGCGGCGCGGTGAAATTCACGCGCTCGTACTCTCGAGTGTGGATGCGCTGGAGAACCTGGTGAACATGCTCGGCCCGACTAACTCCGACTTGTTGCACCGCACGCCGATGGCGGTCATCGGCGTGCGGCTGGCGGCGAGGGCCCGGGAAGTGGGCTGCCGGCATCTCGACATCGCTGCCGAGGCATCGGATCAAGGACTTTGTTCCGCTGTCATGCGTCTCGCACATTCGACCTGAGGTTAGATTCGATGCCTGACAATCGGGAAAATGAACTGATCGACGAGGCGACTGCTCTCGCCACGGGCGATGCCCCTGCCAACCCGGCCGACGATGAGCCGCGGCCCGTGCGGGTCAAGACGCGTGGGGCTTGGCTCGGCTATCTCACGCTGACCGTTGTCGTGCTGCTCGCCGTGGGCGGGTTCCTTCTGTTACAGGCGTTTCGGTCCGAATTGGGCGGCGAGCTCGACAAGGAAGATCAGCAAGTGATCGAACTGACGCGCCAGTTCGGGAGCCTGCAGCACCAACTGGCCACGCTCCACAATCAGGTCGCCGCGCTACAATCACAGGCGACGACTCAAGACGCCAAGGTGGAGCGGATTCTGGGTGAGCAGTCGACCACCTTCGGCGAGCGCCTGGAATTGACCAAGTCCGAGATCACGAAAGCGGTTGAACAGATTCAGCGGCAGTTGAGCCGAACCCGGGGCGATGTGCTGGTGGCCGATGCGGAATACCTGTTGAGCATCGCCAATCAGAAGCTGCATTTGGTGGGCGACGTCAAGACGGTGCTGGCGGCGATGGAGGCGGCGGATCAGCGCCTGCATGACAGCGGCGATCCGGGGGTTTTTCCGGTACGGGAAGCGCTGGCCGAGGAAATCAACCTACTGAAGAAAACCAGCCCGCCGGATATCGTCGGCCTGTCTGCCCGCATTCTGGCGCTGGAAGGGAAGATCCGGACCATCCCGCTGCTCTTGCCGCACTCCGGCGAAGCTCAGAAACCGCCGCCGCGCACCGGGGATGGGCAGCGTTCCTCCAAGGCGGAAGAATCCGAGCCGGGCGAACAAGGGATGCTCGATTCTGCGCTCGAGAATCTCAAGGATCTGGTGACGGTGCGGCGCACCGATCGGCCGATTCAGGCCATTCTCATTCCGGAAGAAGTCGAGGGATTGCGCCAAATTCTCCTGCTGAAAATGGAAATGGCCCGCGCATCTTTGCTGCGCGGCGACGAGTCGATGTACCGCGAAAATGTGCTCTCGGCTCGCGACTTTGTGCAAACTCATTTCGATCGCCAGGCGGATGCGACACGTGAACTCGCAGATGAGTTGGCGTCGCTGTCCGAACAGACAATCAGGGTTCCGATGCCCGACATCAGCAAGTCGCTGACCCTGATCCGCAACATCGAACACCTCCGCCTCGAGGCCGAGCAGGCGCCACCGAAGAAAGAGCAGCCCGACGGGGTGACTCCTTGAAAAAGCTGATCTATTTGTTGCTCGCCGTCGGGTTGATCGCCGCAGGAGGCTACTTCATCCACCAGCGGATCATCGCCCAAGGCGATCCGGGATATGTCATCATCGGCTACGGCGAATGGGCATTGGAGACTTCGCTGTTCGTCGTTGCGACCGCGCTGTTCATCGCTTTTGTCGCGCTCTATGCGCTGATCAGGCTGGTCATTCAGACGCTGCGGCTGCCAAAAACACTCAGCCGGCGCCGCGGCGAAAAGCGCTCCCGGCGGTCGCAAGACGCGTTGATCAGCGGGTTGATCGAAACCGCTGAAGGCAACTGGGAGAAAGCCGAACGCAATTTGATCCGTCACGCCGCGGACAGCGGCCTTCCCCTGATCAACTACCTGACCGCCGCGCGCGCCGCTCATTCGCGCGGAGCGATCGAGCAGCGTGACGAGTATCTGAAAATGGCTCACGAAAATGCACCGGAGGCGGAACTGGCGGTCGGGCTGATCCGCGCCGAGCTGCAGCTTTCGAACCAGCAGTTCGAAGAGGCGCTGGAAAATCTGACCCAGCTCGACCAGATCGCGCCCAGCCATGCGGCGGTGCTCCGGATGCAGCATCAGGCCTATGCGCAGATGGAGGACTGGGAAGGCGTGCGCCGCTTGATCCCATCGCTTCACGCCAACAAAATCATGATGGAGGCCGAGATCAAGTTGCTGGAGACGGAGACTTACAGCGCGCTGTTGAAACAGGCATCCGAAAAACAGGATCCCGCCGAATTGGAGGCGCTTTGGAAAACAATTCCGGACCATATTCGGTCGGCCCAGGGCATTCAGGCGCTCTACTTTGCCGCGATGATCGAGGCTGGGGCCGGAGAAACCGTCGAGGGCCACCTGGCGGCTTCGCTGACCAAGGAATGGAACGAAACGCTGCTGGTACTCTACGGCGCGATTCGCTATCCGGATGCGGAGAAGCAGCTGGTGCGGGCCGAAGCCTGGTATCCGAAACACCAGAACGACGCCGTGCTGCTGCGCATCCTCGGCAAGTTGTCGCTCCGTGCGAAGGATCTCCAAAAAGCGCAGACTTATCTCGAACGCAGTCTCGCCATCGAGGAAAGCGTGGAAGCATACCGCCTGATCGGTGACGTGCTGCTGCAGCAAAAGGATTCGGTGGCCGCGGCCCAAGCCTATCGGAAAGGCCTGTTCTACGCCTCCAACGAAGTCATTACACAAATCGAGCACAATCCGTCGGGAGAAAGTCCCGAGGAGATGCGAGAACTCGCTGCGCGCTGAACCGGCTGAGGGCCGCCGGCCCCGTCTCAGAGGCCCAAGCTCTCCCACAGCGCGTCGACGCGTGCGATGACCGCCTCAGTCATTCGGATCGGCGTTCCCCATTCCCGCTGGGTCTCGCCGGCCCATTTGTTGGTGGCATCCAACCCGAGCTTGGAACCCAGGCCGGAGACCGGCGAGGCGAAATCCAGGTAGTCGATCGGCGTGTTGTCGATCAAAGTCAGGTCTCGGACCGGGTCCATGCGGGTGGTCATGGCCCAGATGACGTCCTTCCAGTTCCGAACATCAATGTCCTCGTCAACAACGATCACGAATTTCGTGTACATGAACTGGCGCAGGAAGGACCAGACGCCGAACATCACGCGTTTGGCGTGTCCCGGATACTGCTTGCGCATGCTGACTACGGCCAGACGGTAAGAGCACCCCTCGGGCGGCAGATAAAAGTCGACGACCTCCGGGAACTGCTTCTGCAGGAGGGGTACGAAGACTTCGTTCAGGGCCACGCCGAGAATGGCTGGCTCATCCGGGGGGCGCCCGGTGTAGGTGCTGTGGTAGATGGGTTGACCCCGCTGCGTGATACGCTCGATCGTGAACACGGGAAAGTGTTCCACTTCGTTGTAGTAACCGGTGTGGTCTCCGAATGGCCCTTCGGGGGCGAGTTCGTCGGGGTAGAGAAAACCCTCCAGCACGATTTCCGCACTGGCAGGTACCCGCAGTTCACTCAACTGCGCCTTCACGACTTCGGTCTTGCCACCGCGCAGCAGACCGGCGAAGGCGTACTCCGAAAGCGAGTCGGGCACCGGGGTCACGGCGCCGAGGATCGTGGCCGGGTCGGCGCCCAAGGCGACCGCAATGGGAAACGGCTGGCCGGGATGCGCCTGCTGCCAGTCACGGTAGTCCAGCGCACCGCCCCGATGGGCCAGCCAGCGCATGATCACTTTCTTCCGTTGCAGCACCTGCAGGCGATAGATGCCGAGGTTCTGGCGGTCTTTGCAGGGCCCGCGGGTGATCACTAGGGCCCAGGTGATCAGCGGCGCCGCGTCGCCGGGCCAGCAGGTCTGGATCGGGTAGCGCCCGAGGTCGATCTGTTCGCCCGCCAAGATAACCTCTTGGCATGGGGCATGACGCAATTCCCTGGGTGACATGTTGAGCACCTGTCGAAAAATCGGCAGTTTGTCGAATGCATCGCGCATGCCCTTCGGCGGATCGGGTTCCTTCAGAAAGGCCAACAGCTTGCCGACCTCGCGCAGCGCCTCGACCGAACTCTCGCCCATTCCCAACGCGACACGATGCGGCGTGCCGAACAGGTTGCCCAGCAGCGGAACGTCCGAGCCTCTGCAGTTTTCGAACAGCAGCGCCGGACCTTGCGCCTTCAAGGTGCGGTCGCAGATCTCCGTGATCTCGAGATACGGGTCCACCGGGGCGGAGATGCGTTTGAGCTCGCCCATTGCCTCCAGTTGGGAAAGGAATTCACGCAGGTCGCGATATTTCATAGAGGCCATCTTAGTGGGGCGTGTTTTGAGGCAGCTCAGGGCGCTGGCCGCTTTCAGGCGGACTGGCGTCGATCCATCATCTGTTCGAGGATTGGCCGGAAGATGATTTCGATCGCAAGGCCCATTTTGCCGCCGGGAACGACGATCGTGTTGTACCGCGACATGAACGAGTTATGCAGCATGGCCAACAGCAGCGGGAAATCGACGTTGAATTTACCCGGGTCTTTGAACCGAATGACCACGAAACTTTCATCCGGAGTCGGAATATCGCGGGCGATGAACGGGTTCGAGGTATCGACCGTGGCAACCCGCTGGAAGTTGATGTCGGTTTGGGAAAATTGCGGCGCAATCACGTGAACATAGTCATACATCCGGCGGAGAATCGTCTTGGTGACATCCTCCGGCTTGTAGCCGCGTTCCGCCGTGTCGCGATGAATCTTCTGCATCCACTCCAGATTGACGATTGGTACGACGCCGACCGTCAAGTCGGTGTACTTGGGCAGATCGAGCGTGTCCGTGACAACGGCGCCGTGCAGGCCTTCGTAAAACAGTAGATCAGTACCGGACGGCACGTCGATCCAGTCCGTGAAGTGACCCGGCTTGATGCCGCCGAAACGCGCGCCTTCCTCTTCGCTGTGGACGTAAAAGCGTCGCTTGCCGGTCCCGTTCGCGCCATAGTGACGGAACAGTTTCTCCAGTTCGTCCAGCAGGTTGGCCTCGATCGAGAAATGGCTGAAATTACGACCCTCTTCGTTGGCCAGTCTGATCTTCTCCCGCATTTGACGACGATCAAATCGGTGGTAGCTGTCGCCTTCGACGATCACCGGCGCAATATTCAGGCGGAGGAAAAGCTGTTCGAAGGCGTGCTTGACCGTGGTCGTCCCGGCCCCGGACGACCCCGTTACGGCAATGATCGGATGCTTTCTGGACATTCCCACCTTGACAAGTTGTCCGTCGGCGCTTCAGTTGGCGGCCCCGACCATCGCGGTCGGCACTCGGTCACAGCAAGTATGCCACGCCAGCCGTACCATGAGGTCGTCGTCTTTTGCGACGTGAAGCGGGCGCCCGCGATGCCCGGCGGCAGGCATGAGCCGGCGATCGAAACAGGCAGCCACCGACCGCATTGGCACGGCGGTTTGCCTTGGTGCCGGCAGGCTTTCGGGCGATAATTCCAGCTCACTCGTCGATCAGCGCTTTCAGTGCCTGTCACGCGAAGAGATAAGTTTTTACTGATCCCGGTTCCATGAACATCACCCTCCGTCAGCTCAAGGTTTTCGAAAGCGTCGCGAGGCGGCTCAGCTTCACCCGGGCCGCGGAGGAGCTGTACCTGACGCAGCCCGCGGTCTCGATGCAGATTAAACAGTTCGAAGAAGCCGTGGGCCTGCCGCTGTTCGAACGCCTGGGCAAGAAAATCTACCTGACCCGAGCCGGCGATGAATTGTACCGCCTGAGCCGCACTATCTCGCAGCAGATCGAGGAAGCCGAGCAGATCATCGAGGAGCTGAAGGGCACCGAGGGGGGTAAGCTGTTGATCGCGGTGGCCAGCACCGTACACTACTTTGCGATCCGGCTGCTGGCCGATTTCTGTGCGCGTTATCCGAAAGTCCGGGTCAATTTTAAAGTCACGAACCGCAAGGGATTGCTGCAGATGCTGGATGAGAACGAGGCGGACATCGTCCTGATGGGGCAGCCGCCCGACGATTCGGATTTGCTCGCCGAGCCGTTCATGGAGAATCCCCTGGTCATTATCGCGCCGCCGGCTCATCCTTGGGCTGAACGGCGCGGCATTCGCTTGGAGGAACTGCGTCAGGAGACCTTCCTGATGCGGGAACAGGGCTCCGGCACGCGCACCTCGGTGGAACGTTTTTTTGCGGAAAGAGGGATCGTGATTATGACCAGCATGGAAATGAACACCAATGGGGCGATCAAACAGGGCGTCGAGGTCGGATTGGGGCTCGGCATCGTGTCGGTGCACACCGTGGAACGGGAGCTGGAGGATCGCCGGGTGGTGGTGCTGGACGTGGAAAGTTTTCCTATCATCCGGCAGTGGTACCAGGTTCATCGAACCGGCAAGCGCTTATCGGCGGCTGGACGGGCTTTCAAGGAATTCGTCCGCCAGGAAGCCCGCCGCTTCGTCAAAGTGGACTGGCGCCGATTGCGGATGGCTGACAGCGGGACCGCCGTCGATTCAAGTCTCTAGCGAAGCCGCAATCCCGTTCGCGATCATGTTCGCGCTGAACGGTCATGCGGGCCGGGATGCAATGATTTGGGCCGTTCGATACCGCGCAGCCGGTGCTCCACCATGGCCGCCGACGCTCAGTTCCCACGCCCCAACGTGGGACTGAAATCCGCGTTCCGGATGCTGCTTCCGGCGGCCCTATCCGGGCTGTCAGTCTCTCTGACCGTGCCGGCGGCGACCGACAGCCCGGACACCGATGACCCGATACCGTTCGCGGCGGCGCGCACCGACAGCGAGCCGGGTCCGGCCGCTTCAGTGCGTCTGAGCGAAGAACGGCAGCGGCTGGCCGGCATCGCCGCGACGAAAGTACGGCAGTCGACGCTCGGTGCCGAGAGTGTGGTCCAGGGCCGCATCGTCGACATCAGCCCTTTACTGGAGTTGCGTACCCGCTACCGGGCGGCGCTGGCCGAGTCCAGAATTGCTGAAACCGCTTTGGCGCTGGCGCAGAAAAATCGCGATAGGTTGGCGAAGCTCAGTCAGGAAGCGATCATCGCCACCAAAGAACTCGTACAGGCCGAGTCCATGCTGGCCGCGGAGTCGACCAAGGCCGCCACGGCGCGGCAGCGGGTCCTCGAGATCCGAGAGACGGCAATCCACAGTTGGGGCGCGGAGCTGTTTCGACTGGCCATCGAGGGCGATTCCAGCCTGTGGGACGCACTGCTGCAGCGGCGCAAGGTCCTCGCGTTGGTCGCTCTGCCGGCCACCGTCACCCTTCCTGCCGGCACGCGGTCCGCGTACATAGCGCGCAACCGCGAGCGTCAGCATGCGGTTCACGCCGAACTGCTGGCGGCTGCACCGAACACCGATAATCTCGTTCAGGGTGAAACCTATTTCTTTCACCTCGATGCCGCGCGTCTGCGAACCGGCATGCGCGTGGATGTCTGGATACCGCGTCACGGCCAAGCCGTCAGCGGCGTTTTTCTTCCGCGTTCGGCGGTGGTTTGGTACGGAGGGATGCCTTGGGTCTATGTCCAGTCCGGGACCGACTCGTTCTCCCGTCGGGCTCTCTCCGATTACGAGGAGTACGGTGACGGCTGGTTCGTCCGAGCCGGGGTGCAAGGCGGGGAGCAGGTGGTCACTGTGGGTGCGCAACTGATGCTGTCCGAGGAAATGCGCGGGCAGATTCCGGAAGAGGATGACGATTAGTGCTTGCGGCGATCGTCCGGTTTGCGGTCCAGAACCGCGGGATCGTCATCGCGCTGGCTCTGCTGCTCATGGCGTTCGGGACGTACCAGCTGAATCGCGCCAGCCTGGACATCTTTCCCGAATTCGCCGGAAAACGGGTGGTGATCCAGACCGAGGCTCCGGGTTTGTCGACCGAGTTGGTGGAAAACACTGTCACGTTGCCGATCGAGCGGGCGTTGGCCGGATTGATCGGCGTCAAGCGGCTGCGCTCTGAATCGATCCAGGGGCTTTCCGTGATCACCGTGGTGTTCGATGACGACACGGACCTGTACCGGGACCGTCAGCTGGTCAGTGAGCGCCTGGCCACGGTCGGAGGTCAGTTGCCGTTGGCGATCGGACCGCCGATTCTGGTGCCCCTGTCGTCGTCTTCGGCAACCATCCTGACGCTGGGATTGAGTTCACCGACGCGCAGTCCACTGGAACTGCGCGACCTGGTGGACTGGACGATCGCGCCCCGCCTGCTGGCTGTTCCGGGTGTCGCGGATGTCAACGTATTCGGCGGCGAGCGGAAGCAACTGCAAATCCAGGTGGATCGGGACAAGCTCTGGCGTTACGGTCTCGACTTGGCGGAGG
>JALORT010000158.1 GCA_025458755.1 Methylotetracoccus sp. | reverse complement strand
TCACCTTGTCCCAGGCTGCAAAACGCTTTCCGGTCTTCGTCTCCTTGAGCATCAGGTTAGCGGACGCCATTTCACCCTTGGCGGTTGCGCTGAGCTTGCCGGATTTCTGCTGAAAACCCACCTTCATCCGAGTCGACAGATTACCGCTTTCCAGCTTCAGTGCGCCGGCCTGGGCCACATAAGGCTGGAGGCTGGTCAGATCGAGCCGGTCCAGCCGAACATCGGCTTGTCCGCGCTCGCCCGTTGGCAGTGCGCTGCCCTGAACCGCCAGTTCGCCCCCGGGGGCAATCAAGAGCTTCCCGTCGAACGCCATCGGGGTCTTGCCGTCATTCGACACATTCTTGAAGTGGAAGTCGGCGCCGCCCAGATGCAGATCCATCGCCGGCGTGACGCTGTGGTCTACGACCGCCGCTTTGAAGCCGTTCAGACTCACTTGCTGCACTTCGACATGCCAGGGCTGGCCCCCTTCGGCCGGGGACGACCCAGTGCTGTGCCGGTCCGGACGCTGTGTTCCGCCGTCTTTCGGCGCCAGCACTTCCACGAGATGAATCGCCCCCTGCTCATTGCGTTCGATCGCGGTCTCCCCGCCGTTCAGCGCGATCCGCTGGACCACGATGGCACTTTTTGCCAAGTCGACCTGCCCGCCGCTCAACGCCAGCGATTCCAATTGCGCCAGGGGCTTTTCCCGTGCGCGTTCGCGCAGAGCGATCTGTTTGATTTCGCTCTGCAACTGATCGATCACCACCTTCGGTTCGCCGCTCCCTGCCTCAATCGCCGCGCGCAGCCCCACGCCGAAGCTGGCGACTTCTGCCTGTATCGGTGTTTTCCTGCTGTCATCGGCGTAACGCAGCCCGATCTGCTCGATCTTGAGTTGCTCGACCGCGACCCGCCACGGAGCTGTTGGCGGGGACTTTTCCTTGGGCAGTGGAACCCGCGGCTGCGTTGCTTTGGCCGCGTTGGATGGACCGGGCGACGGTATCGACGCCGGCTCCCCAACCCTCGCCCAGTTCATCGCGCCGTCTTCATCGACGTCGGCAAGCACGGTACCCTTGAGAATCGCTATCGATGGCAGCTTGATGGTCCTGCTGGACAGATCGATCGTCCCGTCGGCCACCCGTACCGACTCCAGGCTCAGCATCGGCTCTTTCACTGCAACCGGTTTCAGCACCAGGTTCCGAACTTCACTCGTCAGGCTGCCGACCGACACTTTGGGCTCTCCCGCGCCCGCTTCCAGAGCGAGATTCAGGCCCAGACCGAAACTTCCGATAGTCGCATCGACCGGCATGCGGCGACTGGCGTCCGTCAACTGCAGGGCGACATCGGCCAGCTTGAAAGAAGCGACGTCGATACGCCAGGGTTTCGATGCCGCCGGCGGCTGGGCGGACGATATGCTGCCGGTCTTGGGCGGCGCCGTCTGACCGGCAGCCGGCTTCATCAGGCGCTGCCAGTCGATGGTTCCCGCCGCATCGATTGCCGCTGCGACCTTGCCCTTCTCGATGGTGAACTCGGGAACCTTGACAGACTGATCGATCAAGCCAAAGCTCGCATTGCTGACCCTGATCTTCTGCATCTCCACTAGGGGCTGCTTCCCTCCCGCCGGGACCAGTTTGAGGCCCGCCAGGGTCGCTCCGATCTCGCTCAGCACCAAATCGAGCTGCTCTTGGTCCTTGCGAAAACGGTAGCGCGCCGCAACCGCGAGTTGGCCTTCCGGTTTTGCCACCGCGATTCGATCCTTCAGAAACGGCCAGGGGGTCGACAGCTTGAAGCCGTCCAGCCGCAGTTCGCCCTCGGACGCCAGCGGTTCGAACGACAAGTGACCGTGCCAGTCGAGCACGGAACCGTCGCCGAATGCAGCGGAAATATGGTGGGAGGCCTGGTTGTCCGGCAGGGTCGAAATCGCATCGATCTCCAAATTGATCGCTTCCAGGCGTTCCGCCACCGGCGGGCTGCGTGACTGGTCGGCGAACTCGACGGTGCCGTCGACCAACGCAAAATGATCGATCAGCAGACGCGGAAGACCGGATTCCTCGGCAGGCGGCTCCGGCGCCTTGGAAGGCGGGAACGCATCAGCCAGTCGGGCGAAATTCAGACGAGCGTCGGAACCGATGACCGCATGCACAAACGGCTTCTCGAGCCGGATCTCGCGGAACGCCAGCGCTCGTTGGAACACACTCTTCAGTTCCAGATCCGCGAACAAGCGCCCCAGGCTGACCATCGGCTCGCCTTTGGCTTCTTTCAGCGAGAAGTCTTCGAGCTCCAGCGTCAACAGCAGCGGATTGAAGCGGACCTTGCCGAGCGCCACGGGCCGCTGCAGTTGTTCCGAGGCGATGGACGGCCCATAGCGCTGGACCAGAAAAGGGAGCAGCAGGAAACCGAACAGCAGGTAACACAGAAATACCGCGCCGAAGGCGATCGCCCAGCGGCTTCGGGTCATCTTGATGAGTCGCCTCATGGAAGACGCAGCGGCGGTTCGTCAGCCGGCGTTCCCACGCCTTCCCATCGAAGGCGGGCTTCGCCGCCATTTGCAGGGCGGCATTGTCGGGATGGAAAATCAGGTGTCATTTCGCCGCGAACGATGTGCCGACGCGGTCTGCTTGTCAAGACTACGGCAGCGCATCGAGTCAACATGTGGAGCCCCTCCGGTGGGATGCGATGGAACGGAAGTGACGTCCTTGTCACACAGCGCCGGAGAGCCCAATCGGGGTACTCAGGCTGCGGCGTCCGGATCGTTTTTCCACATCTCCGGCCACGTCGCCTGCGGTACCCACATCTGAGCCAGCGCCGTGAATATCATCACGGTCGATGCGATGCTGTAGCCAATGCCGCCGAGCATGGTCAACCAGGCGAAAATCGGATGGTATTTCGTCAGCCACCAAGACAGAACGTCGACGATCAAAAATGCAAACGGGGTTGCGATCAGGATCAGCTTCCAACGGGTCGGGTACTCCGCCAGACCGAAAATCCAGCCGACGAACAGGAAGATGAACGCGATACCGAACAAGTGGATGTGCGAAACTCGGGTCAACGACCCAATGCTGGCTCCCTCGTCCACCTCGGCAATCTTCTGCACCGCCGCGAGCTCGGTGAAATTCGGCAACCCGGACTCGGCGTTGTGGCACGAGAGACAATACTTCTGGAACAGCGGCTGGATCGTCTTGCTCCATTCGGCAGCCGGTGCGCCGTCGCGTGCCCACTGAATCATTTCGAAACGCACCTCATCCGGCGCCATCGCCTTCATCTGCCCATTCAGCATGCTTTCCAGTTTCGACCCGGACCGATTGCCATGGTAGCTGTAAATGATGTCGTTGATCGACAACCCTGGTTTGCCGTCAGCCATACCGTGCGTCAGCATGATTTGGGCGCCCGCCATCAGCAGACCTACGCCGATCACTAATAGAAAGCCTGTGAAAAGCACCTTATAAGATTGGGGCAGTCGCGCCAGCGTCGTAATCTGGATCATGGGGTCTGCATACCTCGTTGGACAATGGACAAGTTGGGGAGAACGGAGCCAGCCGATGCGGTTCTGGACGACTTTGCCGGACCGCCGCCAGTTCCGGGCGCGTCGCACCTGCTTGGTGAGACAAGTCGCGGCGGCCGGTGCAGCCTTCGTGCCGTAAACAGGCCATTCCGTCGCGTCAAACAAGCCGCGGCGCGGTGAAAACATTCGCTGATCCGTAAGCTGGGCCAACGCGGCTGTCAGCGGACCGACCAGAGACCCAAGACCGCTGTTTAGCCGACATTATCGCGTGCCCTCTGAACGAACATCAATGAATACGTGAAGAAATCCAGATATCAATCCAGCGCCGGCGATGCGGAGTTCCGGATCGTACGTGCAGCAACAGCCGTTTTTGTGCGGAATCCGGCCGGCGACCTGTAGAATGGCATCCCATGAGCAATCATCCGTACGATGCGTTGACCCCAGACGTGGTGCTGAACGCGCTGGAAAGCGTCGGTTTTCCCTGCGACGGACGGCTGCTGGCGCTCAATAGTTACGAAAACCGCGTTTACCAGATCGGCCTCGAGGCCGGACCTTCGGTCGTCGCCAAGTTCTACCGTGCCGGACGCTGGCCGGATGCGGCGATCCTCGAGGAGCATGCTTACCTGGCAGAACTGGCCGGAGCTGAGTTGCCGGCCGTGCCACCGGTACAGACCGGACAGACGACGCTGCATCGTTTCGAAGGTTTTCGCTTTGCGGTGTTTCCGCGACAGGGCGGACGTGCCCCCGAATTCAGCGACACAGCCACGCGGACCCGCATGGGACGGCTGATCGCGCGCATCCATGCGGTGGGCGCGCTGAAGCCTTATCGTCACCGTCCGGCCTTGGACATCGAGAGCTTCGGCGACGGTCCGGTCCACTATCTCTTGTCTCAGAATGTCATCCCGCGCGATCAGCATGACGCCTATCGCGATGCGGCGTCGCTCGCCTTGGACGGAGTGCGCCGATGCTACGAGCGTGCGGGGCCCATTATCGTGCTGCGTCTTCATGGCGACTGCTATGCTGGAAATGTGCTGTGGACCGAGGACGGTCCACATTTCGTCGATTTCGATGACAGCCGCATGGGTCCGGCGGTGCAGGATCTCTGGATGCTGCTTTCGGGCGACCGCCTCGCGATGACGCGGCAGCTCGCCGAGATCGTCGGCGGTTACCGTAGCTTCTTCGATTTCGATGCACGGGAACTCCACCTGATCGAAGCGCTGCGCACCTTGCGGATGATCCACTATTCCGCGTGGCTGGCCCAACGCTGGGACGACCCGGCTTTTCCATCCGCGTTTCCGTGGTTCAATTCCGAACGGTATTGGCAGGAGCGCATCATCGAACTCCGCGAGCAGGTGGTGCGGATGGCGGAGCCGCCGCTGGAATGCAGCGAGAGCCGGGAATGGACGCACTATCATTAGACCGCTGGCGGCTCTGGCTGGTCGGTGTCACAGTCGCGGCCTTCGCTGCCACGCTGCTGTTCGTCCCTGCGATCCCCCAGGATCCGAGCTACCATCAATTCGCCGATCAACGTTCTCACCTTGGTATCCCGAACTTCTTCAATGTAGTCAGTAACCTGCCGTTTGTACTGGTGGGCTTGGCCGGGTTTCGGGATTGTATGAGCCGGTCACCGCCGGGCATACTTCCTGAGTTGCGCTCCGCATATTTGACTTTCTTCGCGGGCGTCGCGCTGATCGGCCCGGGATCGGCCTATTATCACTTCGCCCCGAGCAACACTTCGCTGCTGTGGGATCGTTTGCCGATGACGATCGCGTTCATGGCTTTTTTCGCTTTGATCCTGGGCGAGTACGTCTCGGCCAAGGCCGGGCGGGTTGGCCTGTGGCCGCTGGTCATCGCCGGTGCCGCCTCGGTGGTTTACTGGGCAGCTACGGAGTCGCGGGGCTGCGGAGACCTTCGCCCGTATGCTCTGATCCAGTTTCTGCCGCTGGTGTTGATCCCTCTGATCCTGATCCGGTTTCCTACCACGTTCGAAGGTTCGCGGTATATTTGGGGACTGCTGCTGGCTTACCTAGCCGCGAAACTCGCGGAATGGCTGGATGCGGCCGTCTTCGAACTGCTGGAGCCGCTCAGCGGCCACAGCCTGAAGCACCTTCTGGCTGGGCTGGGCACCTACAGTATGCTGTTGGCCATTCGGCGACGGCAGCCCGCCGCGATCGAATGACCGCCGGGCGGCATGGCTTCTGGATTCTCCAACCTACGTACCACTGATTATGGCTTCCGATCCCCGTTTCACGCCCCACCAGGTGCTCGCGCCGCATTACCAGAGCGCAGCCGAAAAGCAGCCTTTTCTGCGCAGGATCTTCGATGAGTCCGCGGCACATTACGAGCGTATCGCCCATTGGGGCTTTCTCGGCACGGGCAACTGGTATCGACGCGAGGCGCTGAAGCGAGCCGGTCT
>JALORT010000157.1 GCA_025458755.1 Methylotetracoccus sp. | reverse complement strand
CATGCCCAGAGGAAACAGCCAGAAGGCTTGCGGGAAGCGCAGTTCCCGGCGGAACAGCCACAAATAAAGGCCAAGGAACAGCGTGATGAGTGAGACCCCTTCGATCCCCGAGCAGGCATAGCTGATTCGGACATGGAAGGAAGCAGTTCCGACCACGGCGACGTCCGGTTGATACACCAGGTCCTTGTAGACCCAGCCGAGCAGCCAATAGACCAGATGAAGAGTCGCCTCGGACAGCGAACCCCAAAGAGCCTTCTGCGCGAGAGGCGCTTCCTGCCGAACAAACATCCCGACGAGCAACCAAACGGACGTGCCGACCAGGCATCCGATCAGCAATGCTGTACGCTCCCGGCGAACCAGTTGCAGCCAGAAGCGAGAAGGGGCGACAGCGAGCAACCAAGGCACGATGGTCGTAACGGCCAGCACCGACCACGTTGCCAACCAGGGCGCGGCCAGGCGGGCGGGATCGGTCGGTCTTGCAAAGACGATCGAGGTGGCCACGATGAATGCTGTTAGCGCAAGACCATGAACGATAAGCCAAAACGTCCAACGGTGCGCCAAGGCGTGCAGCCGAAGTTCGCCGGCAATCGATTTCAGCCTCGGACTGAGGATACAAAGACAAGCACCGCTGATCCATAAAGCGAGTTGCCACATGTCCTTTGACTTTCTGAACAGCGCCGCCGACCAACCCAGGTCCTCATGAAACGACAGCCGCGGCGTGAACAGGGTCGGTACCTGGTATTGTGAGGTCAACGCGAGGAGTTCAGCCGTCAGCAGCGCCAGGAGGAACCCCCAGCGCATCGTGAGCGGAAAAACGACAGCCGCGGCATGCAGAGGCTTTGAAAGGACTGCTGGCATCGCTTTCAAAAGGTGCTTTGTTGTGGTGAACGTGTCTTCCTGCCGACGGGGCAAGGATCACCGTGATGAGGCGGCAATTCCGCCAGAATCCGGCTATGGCGATGCACGGAAAGGGTTGTGGCCGCGCTCTGAGGGGTTAGAGTGTGCGCAGGAGGAAAAGACTTCAAAACCCCAAGTATTTCTGCTCAAACCGGTAGTAGTTTTCATAATAAGCCGTCTCCGTGCGTTCACTGCTTTTGTTCAGCACCACCCCGGCGACTTTGGATGGATCGACCTGGTCGAGCGCGGCCTGGAGATCGTCCTGCTTGGTTTGGCCGGCCGCGACGACGAGCACGATCTGCCCGACCAATCGAGCCAACACGCTGGACTCGGTGGTCGCCAGCAGCGGAGGACTGTCGAAGATGATGATCCGATCCGCATTCTGTTGGGCCAGATCCATCATCAAGCGCTGCATCTTCCTGCTGGCCATCTGCTCATTGATGTGAGGGATACGGCTGCCGGCTGGCAGCAGCGTCAGTTCATCGATGTCGGTCTCGTGTATAACATCGTCCAGGGTTAAGTCCGGCCGCATCAACAGGTCCGATAAGCCGAGTTCAGACTCTACCCCGAACAAACGTGACACACCCGATCTGATCGTGTCGCAATCCACCAGAAGGACCGTTCGATCGATCTCGAGCTCGATGCTGATCGCGAGGTTGGCAGAAAAAAAAGTCTTGCCTTCGCCGGGACTCGCGCTGGTGACCATGATCAAGTTACCGTAATTGACCGAGTCTTCCTGCAGTCCCGCCGCATTGATCAGAAGTCGCCGCTTGATGACCCTGAGTTCTTCAGCCAATCGATACCTTGCCGTTTTCGGCGTTAGAATGCCGGCACGATCCAACTTGTCGACGTTGATGCGAAGCGGCGGTTTTCTCGGGCCGCGAGCCTGCAAAGTCCCGCGGATTCCCGGTTCGACCGGGGAGTTCGGCAGCGATGTTGCCGCTGCGCTCGGTGAGCCGTGGCTCGGGTGATGAGTGTCAGGGACGGGCCCTGCGGCAGCTGGGGTCGCATTATCTGCGGCATCCGGGAAGCTGCCCGGCCCTTCGGTTTGACTGGCCCCGGCTTCGAACTTGGCCGTTTTCAATTGCAGTTTTGTCGCGCTCATATCCATCCTTTCAATTCGTCACTTCTTGGTGCATCGCCGCTGGAGACTATCCGGGATGTTTGGAACATTCAAGATTTAAAGATACCTCATGCGGGGCTTATCGGGATTGGAATAGAGACCATCAGCGCAAAAGAAGTGAGCAAACGCGCTGGACTTAAGCGGCAAGGCAGACCTTTTCTGCCGTCGTTGCCGATGGTACGTGCTGCCTATGGGTAAGCAATTTTTTGTTTTGATCTTAGTCTTGACGGTGCTCGCCGGCAGCAGCGAGGCATCCGGCGTTTCAAGCTACGCGTACGTCAATGCCGACGGCTCGCTTCGCATCAAAGGGCGGACTTTCCGACTCTTCGGCCTGTTCATTCCGCCGACCGCCTATACCTGCCAGCGCTTTTATACCCCGATCACCTGTTCCTCGCAGGTCGGCATCGCACTCGACTTCAAGATTGGGTCGAACTTTGTTCGTTGCGAAACCGTCATGATGAATGAAGACCGGACAGAATCCGCGTACTGCAGCGTCGCCGGCGAGGATCTCGGTGCTTATCTGATCAACGAAGGTTGGGCCCTTGCGCTGCCGGACGCACCCCTCGACTACGTGATGTACGAACGCCTGGCGCGCGGACGCGGCATCGGCATCTGGGCCAACCCAATGACGAATATCTACCAGTATCCGCGGTGAATGCGACGGCGCTTCCGCGTCCGGTCGAAGGCGTCTGCCTTGGGTGACAGCGGCGCTGCCGCCTCATGAATTCCCGAGCAGAATTTCCTTGGCGCGGTTGATTTCCGCAGCCAGGTAGTCGGACCCGCCCCGGTCGGGGTGCAGCTTCTGCATCAAACGGCGATGGGCCTGAATCACCGCCTCGCGCGAGGCGCCGGGGCGCAACCCCAGCACCTGGTAGGCCTCATCCTTCGTGATCTCGGTGCGCACACCTGCGCGCGAACGTTCGGAGCGACGGTCGGTTCGCCATTGATCCCCATGCACCCGATCGAGATAGGCTTCCAGCAGCGCCGCCGAATCGCGATCTTCTTCCCGGCACTCCTGGTGCAGGTCCACCAGTTCTTCCATGGTCATCGTATGGAGGTCGCGCCCGGCAAAACGCCCGCAGAGCACGCTGCCTCGGATCTCTCCGGTGGAATGATTCAAATCCATCCGCAGAAACTTGGCTTCCGCCGAGGAGCGGTTGCGGTCTTCGGCGTTGCCGGTCTGCCGCGATTGCCGCTCTCGCCAGAGTCGATGAAAGAACGGCAGAAACTGGATCATGAGCGGCGCCAAGCGGAGGAGGGCAGCGAATAGAGTCAACACGATCGGAACGATGATCCCGAGCCTGCCGGTCACCGCGAGAAAAAGGACCACGCCGATCCCCAACCAGGTCAGCAGCGATCGCGATGCGGCGCTCGCCTTGCGAGAAACCCAGTCGCGATACCAGCGAACCGCCAGCACCGCCACGGCGAGGATAAATAGCAGGGTCAAAGGACTCACGGGCGGTTCAGCTGGTCCGTAAGTTGGCGCGCTGCGCCCCCGGTTCTCCTGCCGTAATCGTTCAGCGCCTGCAGACCTCCGGCGGTATAGGCGGCGACGGCGCCCAGGAGTTCGCGCAACTTGCCGGCGCTGCCGGCGTCGAACTGATCGTAAGCGCCCCGGGTCAATTGGGCGATCTGCCGGAAAGCGAGTTCCGCGGCGGCATCCGTCCCTTCCTGAAAGACGAATGCGCGCAGACCGAGAAGCCCCAACTGGCCGGCGTCGCGGCACAGAAGATCGACGTTCTCTTCCATACAGTCGCCGATCAGTACCAGCGCGCCGACTTTTCGGCGCTTGGTTTCGGCTTGCACATGCTCGAGCACGCGCGTGATTTGTGTGTAGCCGCCCATGCATTCGACGTTGGCCATTTCCGCTTTCAGCGCCTCCGACGTCGTCAGCCAGGGAGTGGTGCGAAACTCGTTGAGCCCGCGGTAGTAGCAGAGCTGCAGTTCCAGCCCGCCGAGGCCCCCGGCCACATCGAACATTTCACTCTGCAGTTTCCGTGCGGTGCGCCAGGTGGGTTCGCGGCTGGCGGTCGCATCGAGTGCGAAAATCAGGCGCCCGGCGCTGGGCTTCGGGATCACAGCCGGCACCGTGGCGAGGCGTTCGAGGAAGGATTGCACCTGACTTTGCGGTGAGCGGGTTAGTTTGTTGCCTGCCATGTCTGCGGTGCAGTGAATGCGAAAACGATAGTGGCAATGTAGGGGCGGTCCGGCGAATGATCAAGATGGTGATCGTCGCCGCTTGATCGCCAGCGACTAATCACTTTGGGGCGCCCATTGAACTTCATTAGGATCGAACAATCTGAACAGGTCGATGTCGTCCACCATACGGCTCGCGAGATTGTGACCGTTTTTTGTTGCGGGCACTGCAACGCAAAGGCCGTGGAGGTGGGCACTTCGATCTCGATGGCCATCAGCCCTGAAGGACGCGCGGGAAGGGGTGCTTGATGGCAGTTTGCAACGCATTGACAACATGATAACGTGCACTGAGCTCGCGGGCGTGGGGGTACAAGCACTCCGCGGCATCGATGCTATAGCCAAGAACAAGAGGAGGAAAGTCAGAATGTCCACTGAAAAGAACGAAGCGGTGACTGTCGCTAAACCGTCCATGATCGAAAACCTGAAATCCAATCCCAAAGTGCTTTATGTGGCTGTCGGGGCTGTCGTGATCGTCGGCTTGCTGCTGGCACTCAGCGGCGGGGGCGGCGGCCAGCAGGTGAAGACGATCGCCGCGGTTGCGCCCGGCCAGACCGTGACCGTCAGCAACCCCAATGGCGGGGAGACGCAGCTGAATGCACTTCCCACGCTCGTCAGCGCGGCGCAAACGGAAGAAGACGAGAAGCAGATCGTTTGCCGGGTCGCTCAGGGGACCCAGGCGACGGTGGTAGACGAACAATCCGCAGGTGGGCTTTCCTTTGTAAGGATTCAGATCAAAGACGGCCCTTGCCAAGGGAATGCCGGCTGGACTCCCAAAATCAACATCAAGTAGCGCGGCCGTCAGAAAATGGATGACACGGGAATGGGCTGACAGGCCTGTGGTCTGCTTATCTTCATTCCCGCGCCATTCCAACTAAGCCGAATCTTTACAGCTCGCGAAAGACACTCAGCGGGGTCCGGCGCAATTGACCCAGCGTGTTGAGATAGCCGGCCAACCCGATCGTCAATGCCGCGAGCGGCGGGGTCACCAGCCAGTAGGCAGCGTGCCAATGGTGTGGCAGGTTGAACACACGGTTGAACAGCACCCATGCGATCACTTCGGTGACCGCAGCCGCCAGAAGGCCGGCGAGCAATCCCAGAGTGCCGAATTCAAGCCATAGGCTGCGGCGCAGCAGCGCCCGCGAGGCACCCAGTGCGCGGACTACGGCGTCGTGATAGAGACGCGCATCCAGCGAGGCTTTCACCGCCGCAAACAACACCGTGAAACCGGCCGCCAGCGCGAACAGCAGTACGTACTCAACGGCCGCGGAAATTTGCGTCACGATGGTCTGTATTTGCAGCAGTAAACGGTCCACCTCCAGCAGGCTGATTGCCGGGAATGCTTTCGCCAGACGCAGCAGCACGTCTTTCCGTTCCGGCGGGACATAAAAACTGGTCAGATAGGTGTACGGTTGGTCGTCAAGACTGCCCGGTGAGAAGATCATGAAAAAGTTCGGCATCATCGTATCCCATCGGACGCGGCGAAAACTGGCCACCCGCGCTTCCCGCTCGAGACCGGCAATATTGAAGGTCAGCCGGTCGCCCAGCCGGAGCTCCAGGTTCTTCGCCAGTTGTTCCTCGACCGAAACCAAGAGCACCGTGCCGTCGGTCCACCATTCGCCCTTGCTCAGCACATTTTCCTCCGGTAACGCCTCTGACCACGTGAGACTGAGATCCCGGTTCAGCGCCGATTCCGCCATCGAGCCGGCGATG
>JALORT010000156.1 GCA_025458755.1 Methylotetracoccus sp. | reverse complement strand
GTAGCCGCCCTCCCAGTTCGTGTTCTTCTCGCTGCGGAACCAGGTGTTGCCGCCGTCCGGCCACTCGTTGAAGTGCGGGCCGTTGTCGCAGGTGTAGACCACGATGGTGTTGTCCGCGATCTTCAGCTCGTCGAGGAGTTTCAGCAGTTGTCCGACGTGATCGTCGTGCTCGATCATGCCGTCCGCGTAGAGACCCAGGCCCGTGACGCCCTGGCTTTCCGGCTTGAGATGGGTGTAGTAATGCATCCGCGAGGAGTTGAACCAGGCCACCCAGGGCTTGCCCGCCTCCTGGCTCTTGCGGATGAAGCTGATGGTCCGCTCGAGAAACTCGTCGTCGACGGTTTCCATACGCTTGCGCGTGATCGGCCCGCTGTCCTTGATGGTCTGCTTGCCGATCCGTCCGAAACGCGGGTCCGCGGTCGGATCGTCCTTGTCGGAAGCTCGCGTGTCGAGTACGCCGCGCGGGCCGAACCGTTCGCGGAATGCCGGGTCCTTGGGATAGTCCTCGTTTTCCGGCTCCTCTTCGGAATTCAGATGGTAGAGGTTGCCGTAGAACTCGTCGAAACCATGGACGGTGGGGAGGAACTCGTTGCGGTCACCAAGATGGTTCTTGCCGAACTGGCCCGAGACATAGCCGTACGGTTTGAGCAGCTCGGCCAGCGTCGGGTCCTTGGCAGAAATACCGTTGGGGGAGCCGGGCAGACCGACCTTGGTCAGCCCGGTGCGCACCGGGTGGATGCCGGTAATGAACGCCGAACGGCCCGCCGTGCAACTCTGCTCGGCGTAGTAGTCGGTGAACGTCATCCCTTCCTTGGCGATGCGGTCGATATTCGGCGTTCGATAGCCGACCAGTCCCATGCTGTAGGCGCTGACGTTGGCGAGGCCGACGTCATCGCTCATGATCAGCAAAATGTTGGGTTTGCCGGATTGTGCCACGGCCGTCCCCGCCATCCAGGGAACCAGCATCACCACGGCGATCTTCATCGCCTTAACCGTGCAGGCCGCGAGCGGCACACTCGAACATGCAAGCCGCTTGCGGCCTGCACGGTCTCCCTCACCCCACCCCTCTCCCGCTCGCGGGAGAGGGGGCGATGCGTTGTCGCTGAGCGACACTCTCGCGCTAAAGGATTGTTTCGGCAACATTTCCGTCCTCCTCAGGCTTGTCATCGGGCCCTCTGTGAATAACGCGTGCCAACCCCGGGCCTGACGGGTTTGCACTCGAAATACCGGTCGCGATGCGCGCTAAAGCCGGGTGTTCACGCGCAGTCCGTAAACGAAGCTGTCGCCGCCGAGATTCGTGCCGGGCGAGATGAACTGGATGTCCGGCGTGATGTTGAGCCAGGGCGTCACCTGAAAGTTGTAATAAAGTTCGAGGCCGGTTCCGTTGCGGGGGCCGAACAGCTGTCTCGGCACCGGACCGAACGCGGTGCTGGCTCCGGTGAAGTACCAGCCGATGCCGAAGGTATCCCCGCGTTCCCCGCCGAACGGGCTGTTCCCGCCGATGCCGAGACTCACGAAGTACCGCAGCGGGGTCGGATTGCCGTCGCTGAGTGAAGCCCGGCCGAACAGTCCCCAACCCCGCGTCGGCTTTTCCGACCAGCGGACCAGATACTGGTCGAATCCGTGGAACAGCGTGTAGGAGTTGGGGATGGTCGGCAGCCCCGGAACGGTCGGTTCCGGGTATTCGCCGGGTGGCGGTTCACCGAAGCGGAGATCGGTCAGCGGAGTATGCTTCCACAGGACGCCGATATGTTGTTGTCCCGGAAGACCGAAAAAGTGGGTATCCACTTTGACTTCGCTGCCCGCGATGACCCCTGTCGAGAAAATGGATCCCCAATCGAACGCCTCGGCCGTGTGGTCCCTGGCATCGTAGACGAAGGCCGTCACCCGGCCCCAGTCCTGCGGCGAGACGGCAGCGAAGGTGATGCTGGAATAGGGCAGGCCGAGCAGAAACGCCGGGTTGGTGATAAGCGCCTGATTGACGAACTGGTCGGTGCCGTCGCCGCCGGCGAAGATGTCCTGATCGACCGCACCGAGTACATCGCGTTTGCCGGCCACCAGCACCAGCCGCTTCGAGATCGGCTGGGTGTACAGAAAGTTCGTCAGAAACAGCGTGCCCGGCTCATTGGGGCGCGGCGGCAGGGCGGCCGGGAACACCGCGGGCGCGAAAGAGCCGACCCGGAGCCCAACGTTGCCGTACTGGCCGAACCAGTGTTCGGCGCGAACCAGCAGGCGTCCATGCGGCAAACCGAGGAGCTTGTCCAGATCGAAGATCAACTCATACTCGCCGCGGCCGCTATAGGCAAGGCTGTCACCCTGCCCCAGCGGCGGCGGGACGGGCCGATCGATGCCGCCGGCGATGCCGAAGCCGAAATGGGTCACCCGCGCGCCGAACGTGACGCCGGCTTCATCCAGCCAGGTCCGCACACCGAACCAGTCGCCAGTCAGTGTGTCCCGATTCCAGAATTTACAAGAGTCAGCGGACTCCGCCCGGTTCTCGCAGTAGTCGCCGCGGCGGGGGCAGCGCGTTTCGCAGTTACTGGAGGAACTCTCACGCGGGGGCCTGGCTGACGCATCCTCGGCGGCTGACGGTGAAAACGGAACCGAGACGCCGGCCAACAACAAGGCGCCCGCAAAGGCGGTCGCCCGATGGCGTTCGGCAGCGGTGCCAACGCCTCCGCCCGGACCGCCTAGAACTCGCCGCTGACCCATAGCATCACTTCGTTCGTGCCACGGGTGCCGTTGTTCACGTTGTTGAAACTGTGGGCGTAATCGAGCATCAGCATCGTGTCGCCGAAGAAGCCGGTGCTGATGCGTGCGCCGATCCAGGGCAGCAGTTGCTCTGTCCGGTCGATCCGTCCGGTCGCGGTGGCGCGGTAAGGGTCGAGCCAACCCACCCCGGTATGTGCCGAAAGATAACTGAACCAGGCCAACTCCCAGCGGTACTCCACCGCTCCGATCATGTAATGCTCGGGGTAAAAGCCCCAGATAGACGTACCCGGCAGCATCGGCATCGCCGAGGACCCGTATTCCATGCCCATCGCGTTCGGTCCGCCGCCGACGCGGGGAGCGTTGAAGCGATCCACGTTGTGCCCGACGCCGGCGGTGAACCAACTGACCCAGCGATGCCGCTCCTGATCGATCAGCGGGAGCCGCCCGCTCGCCACCCCATAGGCGGTAAAGATCGAGTAGTTCTGCCCTTGCTGCTTGGTATAGAAGTTGTCCGGCGTTCCCCAACCCGCCCAGTTGGCGCGGTAGCCCTGTACGAAGTTGGCCCCGAAGGCGTAGCCCTTATGCGGCAAAGAAAGGATGTTCCGCTCCATGCGGTCGTAGCGCAGCATCAGGCGGTTGCGGAGTTCGAAGGTGCTCTTCGGGAGCACCATGTCGGGCGAGGTTTCGCCGCTCCGGCCCGAGTAGAAATAACTCGGCTCCAGGACCCAGTTGATCTGCCACATGTTGTCCTGGTGGCCCGTATCCAGCTCGCGACGGTAACCAAAGGTCAACCCCGGTCTGACCCAGCCCCAGTAGATCTGCTGCGACTTGTCGACCTGGCCCTCGTACGCCTCGTTCCATGGCTCCGGCAGCGTGAAGTTCTGCAGCGTCAGGCCGTACTCGAAGTTTCCCCAGGTGGCGGGTTTGCGCGTCCAGATCACGTCGTTGTACGCACCCGCAACCTCGGCTCGAAGCAAACGACTCGAGTCCGGGTGATCCCAGAAATACAGAGCGCCGGCCGGAAGCACCAGGCGACCGGCAGCAGACGGCGATTCGAACTGAGCGCCCAGCTTCCAACCCTGGACGTGACGCAGGTCGCGGACAGGAACCGTGACCTCCTCGCCGAGGATCTCCGTGCGAAAACCTTGGCCGGCGAGAGGCGTGCGGTAATCCGGTGCGCGCGTGTCCAGAACCGGAAGTTCGTCGCTGAGCGGATCATTGTCAGCGAGCCGCGCTGTCTGCGCCATCGACAAGGGGCTCGCCGCGAGTGTGAGCCAGACCACCGTTGCCAGAGCCGGCCCAGGTCTTGGAGAGCGCCGACCTCCCGCCCGACGCGCGGCGGCCGGGCGCTTCAGTCCGGCACTGGCATCGTCGTATTTCGACATGCATCCATCCGCGGTTTCAACGGCCTGGACTGCCGCTCAGGCCGGACTCACCAGTACGCGGTCAGGCCGAGAAAGGGGCCGTTCAAGGTGGCGCGCGTGCGGATCGGGACGCGTTCGCCGCCGTTCACTTCGTAGCGCAAGGCCTTGTAACCAGCCTGAATCGACAACGGCAGGTCGCCAGCGGTCAGTCGGTAACCGAGCATCCCGAGCACGCCGCCGGTGAACGACACGCCGTCAGCGCCGAAACCGCCGAGATTGGCATCGGTCAGCAGGAAGGCGTCCTGGGTGATATCGACGATGAAACGCCCACCGATTTGCGGGCTGGTAAAGGCATGATCCATCGCAACAGTGCGGGACAAGCCGAGCCCGGGTGCGGTCAGGGTGAAGCTGTTGTCGAGCCACAGCGTCCGCGCGCCGGCGTAGACATCCAGCCGGTTGGGCCGCCGCTCGCCGTGCAGGGTCGGGGCCTCGTCGGCCGTGGGTCCGACCAGGCGGTACATCAGCCCGTAGTCCATCAGGCCCAGTTCGGTGTCCACCCCGCTGCCGAAGCGCTGAAATTTCGGGTCGAACGCCAGGCTGATGTAGTTGCCGTCCAGGTAGAATCCAAAGCGGTCGTAGTGCGCTTCGAAACGGCCCATGAACCCGATTGGGAAACGCCGTGAATTCTCGGCCAGGTCGATGAAGCTGGCATCGACCGAACGGCTGAGCGGCCCGGCCGAAAAACTACCGCTCAAGCCCGATATCCAAGTGTACAGGGACAGATTGAAGGCCCAGGGGCTGTTCGCCGTTGGCGAAGTCTCCTCGGCCTGGCTGTAACGCCCGAACGCGATCATCGACAGCACGATGAGCGGGGTCAACAGCATGCCTGCGCCCGATAGCGGCCCCATCCTGCTGCGGTTTACAGGCGCTCTTGCCACGGTCATACCCATTGCTCCCTCACAGTTAAGTTGCTCTGACCTCGGCCGTCGGGGACGGCGGCGACTGTTTCGGAACGTAACATAATAACCTACTTTTCCGGTGTCAACTAAGAATAACGTGCCCATACTCTGCAGATCATGTCGTGCCGCTGCACCGGGGCTTAGGCAGGGTTCGTCTCCTGCATTCGCAGCATGCCGTAATGGCAGCGCCAAAATACAGCGCCCCCCCAAATGATGGTTATGCGGTAAGGCACACGAATCTTGGCACTACGGCATAGCGACACCAGATCGCGTCGTCGTTGACCTTAGACTTGTGATCAACCCAACCAATTCTCCATCAGCAAGCCTGGCACCCGCTTGAATTCGCGCAGGTTGTTCGATACCAACGTCAACCCCTCGCTGCGGGCATGGCCGGCAATGTGCAGATCGTTGACACCGATGGGTTGGCCTTGGGTTTCGAGCGCGGCGCGGATGCTCCCGTAATGCGCAGCGGCCTTGTCCGTATAGGGCAACACCGTCAGGCGGCTGCAGTAGTCGTCCACCACGGCGAGGTTTCGGGGTGGGTCGCTGCTCTTTTCCACGCCGTGCAGCAGCTCCGCCAGGGTAATCGCCGAAATCGCCATCCGCCCATGCTGGCGGTTGAATACCTCGCGCACGGCGGGCGGGCGGCGCTTGATCACATAGATGACCATGTTCGTGTCGAGCAGATACTTGAGCATGCCGGCCGATCAGAATCCTTCCCGCTCGGGCTGCTGCTGGCTGGCGCGCTCGGACATGAAGTCATCGGTGACGGTCTGTTCGCCCAGGAAGTCGGCCGGCGCGATGATGCGTTCCTGACCGACCACGCGCACATCCACCTTCTTGACGGATTCCGGAAAACGGGCCTCCACCGGCAGGCGCACAGCCTGAGTGCGATTGTTGATGAACACGGTGCTGGCAGTCATGGTGGTTCCTCACTCTTGCTATATACCAAGACTATATACATGCCCAGACCACTTGGTCAACTTTCAGACTGTAACGTCGCGCCCGCCGCTCTCCGCCATCGGGCTCCCCGCGGTGCGACCTGCTCGGTCCATCGGTGCGCACCCGCAAATCCAAATCGTGCAAGTAACGCCGGAGACGACTCCAGCCCGCCAAAGGACGAATGCGCTATTGCCTAACAAATTCGTTGGGCATAATACCGCCGACGATAAAGCATTCACTCAATTGCACGGGAGTATGAGGACGCTTGCCGCCGCAACTTTGGGCGTAGCGGCCGTACGACAACACCCCAATGGCGACCGACTTGAATATCCGTTCGTGAGCATTGCAGTTTTCCGTTTATCCCAACTGAACAAGGAATTCCAGATGAACCACGCCAAAGCGCTGCCATTTTTTCTCGCCATCGCCGCAGGGCTGATTCCCACAGGTCAGGGAAGCCTGGCAGCGGGCGACGGCACCGCAAAAATCACCAAGGAACCGGTGGCGGCAGCTCCCGAGCATTTCCACCCGCAAGGCAAAGCACCGTCGAAATTCACGATCGAGCTGCGCAAGGGCATCAAGGCCACGCTGCCGTTCGAGGATCAGCGTGACTTCGAGGAAGCCAAGAAGGGCTTCATCGCGGAACCGCCGTACAAGCAGATCAAGGCCGATGCCGGTCACGTCGCCTGGGACATGGGCAGCTACGAGTTCCTGCTGCAGGGCAAGGATTTCGACAGTATCCACCCGTCGCTGCAGCGGCAGGCGGTGCTGAACATGGCCTACGGCCTGTACGAGGTACTGCCGGACCGGATCTACCAGGTGCGCGGCTACGATCTCGCCAACATCAGTTTCATCAAGGGCGATAACGGCTGGATCGTGTTCGATCCGCTGACGGCCCGGGAAACCGCGCGCGCCGCGCTCGAGTTCATCAACGAGAAGCTCGGCGCGCGACCCGTGGTCGCGGTCGTGTATTCCCACTCGCACGTCGACCACTTCGGCGGTGTGCGCGGCGTCGTCGAAGAGGCCGACGTCACGAGCGGCAAGGTTCAGGTCATCGCCCCGGAGCACTTCATGCACGAGGCGATTGCGGAGAACGTATTGGCCGGCAATGCGATGTCGCGCCGGACGCAGATGCAATACGCCGTGCTGCTGGCGCGCAGCCCCTTCGGCCACGTCGACCAGTCGATCGGCAAGAACGTCGCCAACGGCAATACCGGGCTGATCGCGCCGAATCGGCTGATCACCAAGGACTTCGAGGAACTGACGGTCGACGGGGTGACGATGGTGTTCCAGAACACGCCGGACACCGAGGCGCCGGCGGAAATGAACACCTATTTCCCGCAGTTCAAGGCGTTCTGGGCCGCCGAGAACATCACCGGCACGATCCATAACATCTACACGCTGCGCGGCGCGCCGGTGCGCAATGCGCTGAACTGGTCGAAGAACATCAACGTGGCCTTGTTCAAGTTCGGCCAGGAGGCCGAGGTCATGTTCGCCTCGCACAGCTGGCCGCGCTGGGGCAATGACCGCATCCAGGAAGTGATGCGCGCGCAGCGAGATGCCTACGCCAACCTCAACAACCAGACGCTGCATTACGCCAATCGCGGTGTCACGATCAACGAAATCCACAACGTCTACCAGCTGCCGGAAAGTCTCTACAAGCAGTGGGCAGCACACAGTTACCACGGGTCCGAGCAGCACAACAGCCGCGGCGTGATCAACCGCTTCCTGGGCTACTGGGACGGCAACCCGGCCACGCTGGTGCCGCTGTCGCCGAAGGACTCGGCGCCGCTGTACGTCGAAATGATGGGCGGCCCGGCCAAGATCATGGCCAAGGGCAAGCAGCTGCACGATCAGGGGAAATATCTCGAAGCGGCCGAAATCCTGAACAAGCTGGTGCTGGCCCAGCCGAAAAACCAGCCGGCCAAGAACCTCTTGGCGGACGTGTTCGAGCAGATCGGCTATCAGAAGGAAAGCCCGAGCCTCCGCAACAGCTTCCTCGCAGGTGCCTATGAACTGCGCTCGGGCCTGCCGAAAGGCATACCGCCGAAGTCGACCGGGCCGGACGTGATCCGGGCGATGTCCACGGAGAACTTCCTGGATTTCCTCGGAATCAGCGTGGACCCGAAGAAGGCGGGCGGCCTGCGCTTCACGATCAACCTGATTACGCCCGACAAGAACGAGAAGTTCCTGGTCGAGATGAGCAACGCGACGCTGACGAACATCAAGGGCGTGCAGGCCAAGCAGCCCGATCTGACCATCACCGTGAACCGCTCCGATCTGGACTGGGTGATGATGGGTCAGAAGACCTTCGACGACCTGATCGCGGCCGGCAAGGCGAGCTTCGACGGTGATCGGAAACCGTTCGATCAGCTCCGCAGCATGCTGGTCAAATTCACGCCGGATTTCGAGATCCTGCCGGGCACCGCGGCACCGAAGGCGGCCGACCTGCCAGTGTCCAAGGACTTGGAGGTGCCGGAACTACTGCCGGCC
>JALORT010000155.1 GCA_025458755.1 Methylotetracoccus sp. | reverse complement strand
ACGCTTGCATAGTCAACACCCGCATGGGTCCGGGAGTCGGACGCGAAGATGAGGCCGTCGTTGACTTTGGCCGCGAGACAATAGGTCATGGTGAGAAACCGTCTCAAAAATAGATGGATCCGCTGCGAAGGGGCCGTCGCGGGTTCGATACGGATCCTGTAATGCTCAGGATTGAGCCGGCATGATACACACGTTGCACCCGCCGCTAAAGCGCCGGGGGGCCGCCCGCCCGGACGCTGAATGCGTCGCTACGGGCATCACACCGGGCTGGACGTGCTGAAGATCAAGCTCCCCACCATCGGACTGATGGGGTCAGTGAGCGGACTTTTCAGCGCGTCGCGGAAGCGGCCGCACCGTTCATAGCCCAGAACGCGCGGATAGACGCTGCGATTTCTTGGCTGAGAGCATCGACGGTCTTGCTCATCGCAGTGACACCGGCGGCGACACCTGGATCCCTCGCCGAAATCTGCTGAACGGTCTTTTTGGATACCAGGAGTCCGCTCTTGCCGAACAGCTCCCAGCGCACATTCAGTTTCGCCAGCCCGGTTTCCGTCAGATGGAATTCGTTCACGCGCAGCGTCACCTTGAAATCGGGGACTTCCGTCCGCGGCCACGGATGCATCAGAATCCGGTCGGTCGGAACACGTGCGGCGAGATCTTCCGCCAGCACCCGTGAAAAATTGTCTCCGAGACTCTCCGCCCACCGCTGATCATCCTGCGGCACCACCCAGCCCCCCGTCTTTGCGATGATGATCTGTGCCCGCTCCAGGTAACGCGGAAAACGAATCGGCCCTACACCAACAACCGGCGACCGCACTCGATCTGCCGATACGCTCGAAAGGTTCGGTGCCAAGGGCTCCAGCAGGAATAGCTCGGGCGGAGGCCGGACTCTTGCGCAGGCACCCAGGGCTAGCAGCGTCAGCGCAAGGAATGTGCCGGCGAGCCAGCGGGCAATCAGTCGTCTCATCGGTACGCACCCACCCGCTACGGTCTGCCGAAGAGCAAGGAATTCGGGTTGCGTTCCAGGGACTCCGCCAAATCCCGCACTGCCCGCGACGTGGCGCGTAGTTCCACGATAGCCTGATCCAGACTGGAATCCGGTGCGGTGAACGATTCCGCAGATTCCAACGCCCCCTCCAGCTTCTGCATCGCCCCATCGGCTGTAATCAGCGCCCGCTGCGCCGTCGCAAGCGCGGTTTCGGTGGTCCTGGCGAGCGGCTTCACCTCACTGCGGAAGTCTTTCACCAGCCCCTTGATTTCATCGGCCGTGACCTGGAATGTCGCGGCCAGCGGATCGACTTTCCGGTTGAGCCGGTCCAGCAACTCACGCGCGTTCCCCAGTGCCTGCGCCAGCTCTCGGCGTGCCTCTTTCAGATCATCCGATGAAGTGAAATCCCGAACATTACTCATCGTGACCGTGAAGTCATGCACGATCTTGTCGACGGGAATCTTGCGGTACTGACGCACCAAGTCTTCCAATGTATTCCGCAACTCATCGGTCCTCGTGGGCATACTCGGGATCTCGAGATGTCCTTCGTAATCCTTTCCGACCAAGTGCGAGGGTTCTCCCGGGTAGAAACTGAGTTCGACGTACAGCCGCCCGGTCAGCAGACTCTGCAGCTCCAGCCGGGCACGCAAGCCGGCATCGATCAGTTTCCTGAGTGTTTGCACCTGCCGCTCGCGTCCAAAGCCGATGCTCATCTTCTCGGCCTGAAGGTCCCGCAACGTGGCCTGGTCCACTTCGAGTACCACCGGCTTCAGCACCGTCAGCGTCTCGCGGTCCAGCATGATGTCGATCTTCTTGACGCTGCCGACCTGAACGCCCTGCACCGACACCGGCGCACCGACCATCAGCCCATTCAGCGACGAGTCGAAATAGACCACGAAGTGGACTTTCGGCTGGAAGTAGTTCTTGCCGCCGAACCAAAGGATGCCGCCGACCAGCAGACACAATCCACCCAGCACAAACCCGCCGATCGCCATCGGGCTGATGGGCTTGGTCATGCCAATCTCGTTGCCCCGCCCGCAGCACGCTGACGTCCCGCGGCGTTACCCCGGGTCAGGAAATTCAGCAGCGCGGGATCATCCGACTCCGCCAGCAACCGCTTCGGGGCGCCGGACGCGGTCATCGTTTTCATCTCGGGGTCGAGGAAAATCGAGTTGTCGCCGATCTCAAAGATGCTGGCCAATTCATGCGTGACGACGATCACCGTCGCACCGAGACTATCGCGCAGGCTCAAGATCAAGTCATCCAGCAGTTTCGCACTGATCGGATCCAGGCCCGCGGACGGCTCGTCAAAAAACAGGATCTCCGGATCGAGTGCCATCGCCCGGGCCAATCCCGCCCGCTTTTGCATTCCCCCGCTGATTTCCGAAGGATAGTAATCCTCAAACCCGGCAAGCCCCACCAGTGCCAGCTTCAACGACGCAATTTCCCGGATCTCCCGAGTGTTCAACCGCGTGAACTCGCCAAGTGGGAGACTCACGTTTTCCGCCAAGGTCATCGAACTCCACAGCGCGCCCGATTGAAACAAAACTCCAGTCCTGCGCAGCAAACGCTCGCGTTTTGCAGGGTTCGCCCGCCACAAACTCGTCGCGCCGTAAAGCACCTCACCCTGAGCCGGCCGCTGTAGACCGATCATATGCCGAAGCAGCGTGCTCTTGCCGGAACCGCTGGCCCCCATCACGATGAAAATCTCCCCGCGCCTAACCGTGAAACTCAGGCCGCGTTGAATGACGAAACTGCCAAAGGCCATCGTCAGGTCCTGCACCCGAATGACCTCGTCCGCGCCGGCGTCAGCTCGCTCCAGGGTCACAAATGCAAGCGGTTCAGAACCAGCGTCACCAGTGCGTCCGACACCACGATCAACACGATGCTGGTGACCACCGCCGAGGTGGCCGCCGATCCGACCGCGGCAGCGCTTTGGCCGCACTGCAAACCGCGCAGGCACCCGGCGATGGCGATCAGCACGCCGAACATTGCGCCTTTGCCCAGGCCGATGATGAAATGCCTGAGACGCACGACCCGCTGCGTCTCGTTCAGGTATTCCATCAACGAAATGTCGAAAAAGCTGACGGCCACAATCGCACCGCCGACAATGCCCATCAGGATGGCATACAGGCAGAGAATCGGCATCATGGTGATCAGTGCGAGCATTCTCGGCAGTACCAGGAAGTCGAACGTGGAAACACCCATCACTTTGAACGCATCGATCTCCTGATTAACGTTCATCGTTCCCAACTGGGCGGCAAACGCGGCGCCCGTCCGTCCGGCGACGATGATCGCCGTCATCAGCGCACCCATCTCGCGCGCCATCCCGAGGCCGACCAGACTGGCGATATAAATCTGCGCCCCGAACATCTGCAGTTGTACCGCACCCACGAACGCCAGAATCAAACCGACCAGCAAACTGATCAGCGACACGATCGGCAGCGCCATCGCGCCGCACTCCTGCACGATCTGGAGCAGATCGACCCGGCGGAAGCGCGCCCTGCCGGTCAGCAACCTGCCGACACTGAGCGTCCCGAGGCCGACGAATTCCACGAATGCCCTGCTGTCGTCCAAGAGCGCCAGAAAGTTCGCGCCGAATTGGGCCAAGAGGGGCGTCCGGCTCTCGCCGCGCCGTGCCCCCGCCCGTTCCGGAACCGCATAGGCAAGGCGCAGCAGTTCCTGCACATGGCCGGGCAGACCGGTCGTATCGACTTCGATGCCCTGTTGGCGGCCATGATCGATGATATGGGTCAGCTGAGCAAGGAAGCGGCTGTCCCAAGCACCGAGTTTCGTCGCGGACACGCGTACGCCGCCGATCTGCTCCGATGATCCCATCTCCCGCAGCGCTGCGGACAGATCGGGCAGTGCGGCACCGACCGTCCAGTTGCCGCCGAAATCAACCTGGAAGACACCGTTGCCGAGCCGTCGGGAGTCCAGTGTCGCAGCACTCATACTTCTGAACTCACTATGGCGTCAAACCCGAAACAGCCACACGACGACCTCGAATTCTGCCGCTGCAGGGACGGGATCACAGCCCGTACTTCAGATACCGCCCGCCGACTTCGATCGAAACACATGGAGAGTAAAGCAGCACGACCTCTGCACCCCGGACGAAGGTGCATCGCCTGACCGACCGCACCATGTCTCGATTCTGCCAAAGCGCTTGGGGATTGTCCAAACGAGCCGGCAGACCGTCTCGAATGGCGCGATGATTCTCGCGCTCTCCGCCAGGTCGATCAAAAAACGCCGGGAATTACGGCTGAGACGGACTCACAGAACTTTGCAATGAATGACGGTATGGTTCCATCGCGGCGACCCAAGGGAGCTTCAACACCCTCATGGCGATGACGGCCGCCCCGCGTTAGAAGCCTGCAATCCAGGCGCTGCCGCAGGTTCTTCCCGTTTCTGAGTGGAAGAGCAGGAACGGCGGGGCCGGCATGGTACCTGGCACCTGGGATGTGCAACCCCTCCGTGGTTCCGCGACGTCCTGGCCCAGCCACTCGGCTCGCGAAACCACCAGGGGCGGGATACGCCGAACGGCTTGCCGCCCGCGACACGTCACGCGAACTTGGAAAGCTGGAGATGCCCGGCTGCTCGCAGCGGCGGCACGCCAAGCCTCATATTTTCCATTCATCGGCCGCAGAGCATGAAAACGGGCAGAACTCAAGCTACTTCTTGGCCAGTCCCCGCGTCTGTTGGCGCATGATGGTGACGCCTTTCAACAGATTGAGTGCCTCATTCAGTGGGTAATCCTGAACCGCCAAAAGCTCTTCGTCGTCCTTCCCCTCGCCGGATTTTGCGGGGTCACTTTTCGGCGCCTTTTCGTTGGTGAGATGGTTGGCCAGATCGGCTTCCTTGATCGGTGAGAATTCGGACTTCTCGGCCATCTGCAACTTAACCCGGGAAACCTGCACATCGGGCACAATCCCTTCAGCCTGTATTGACCGTCCGGAGGGCGTGTAGTACCGAGCTGTCGTCAGCTTGACCGCGCCGCCATTACTGGTCGGCATGATCGTCTGCACCGAACCCTTGCCGAACGTCTTTTCGCCCATGATCACGGCCCGATTATGGTCCTGCAGCGCCCCCGCCACGATCTCGGACGCCGACGCGGAACCGGCATTGATCAGCACCACAATGGGAGCGCCCTTCAATACATCATTCGGCGTCGCGCTGAATTTCATTTTCGCATCCTCGATGCGTCCATCGGTGTAGACAATCAAACCGCTGTCAAGAAATGCATCGCTGACCGCAACGGCAGCGTTCAACACACCGCCCGGATTATTGCGGAGATCCAACACGAGTCCTCTCAGATCACCCTTCTTCTTCAGATCGGTAATCGCCTCAGTCACACTGTCCCCGGTTTGCGACTGAAAGCTGCTGATCCGCACATAACCGTAGCCCGGCTCCAACATTCGGCTTCTGACGCTTTTGACACGGATCACGTCGCGGGTGATCTTGATCTTGAGCGGCTGTTCCACGCCCTCGCGGACAACCGTCAACACGATGTCGCTGCCGGGCTCACCCCGCATCATTTTGACCGCATCGTTCAGACTCATGCCTTTGACCGGACGATCGTCGAGGCGAATGATCAGGTCTCCCGCCTTGATGCCGGCCAGCGCGGCCGGCGTATCGTCGATCGGGGCGATCACCTTGACGAACCCGTTTTCCATGCCCACTTCGATGCCCAGACCGCCGAACTGACCGGTCGTCCCGACCTTCAGCTCGTTGTACTGCTCCTGATCGAGATACGCCGAATGCGGATCGAGGCCGGTCAGCATGCCGCGTATTGCGTCTTCCAGAAGCTTTTCGTCGGGAACGGACTCCACGTAGTCCTGACGAATTCGGCCGTAGACTTCCGAAAACGTGCGTAAACCTTCATAAGGTATCGTGGTACTGACTTTGTCAGCAGGCTTCTCCGCCCCCCCGCATGCCTCTCATTGAAGTCCGTAATCTGGATGTCG
>JALORT010000154.1 GCA_025458755.1 Methylotetracoccus sp. | reverse complement strand
TCGCGCCACCGGATCGCCCTTGGGCGTGATTTCGCTGACCTCGCCGTCAAACACCTGGTCCGGCAGAGCATCGGCGCGCAGCAGCGCTTTTTGCCCCACCCGCACCCGCGGGATGTCTTCCTCGTCCACCTCCGCGGTCACCCGCAGCGGGGCGCAGCAGGAGAGGTAGAATACCGGCTGGCCGACCGGAATGAACTGGCCGACTTCACCGTCACGCCGAATGATCAGCCCGTCGGCGGGTGCGGTGAGCGTCATGAAGCCGCGCAGGGCGTTGGCGCGCTTCAGAGCCGCCTCCGCTGCTTCCAGGTCGGCTCGTGCCTGGTCGAGCTCGATCTGCGCGATGACGTGGCGATCCGCCAGTTGGCGCACCCGCTGAAACTGAGTGCGCGCGTAGCGCTCACGGGCAGCGAGTTCCTCCACTGTTTTCCGCAAGTCCGTATCGTCGAGCCGAGCGAGAACCTGGCCCTTGCGCACCCGGCTCCCCTCGTCGACATTGAGTTCCACCAGATGTGACGCCTGTCGCGGCGCGATCGGCAGCATCACCGTAGGTTCTACGGTGCCGGTCGCGTATACCGCCTCAACCGCGGGGCCGAGCACGGGCGCCACGACGTTGACGGCGATAGGCCCCACGCGCCACCAGTAAATGACGCCGGCTGTTGCAAGTACCCCGATGGCAAGAGTCCACCGCCATGCGTTTCGCATTGTTCGCAAGAGCAGCTAAAAAAGGCGCCGATCGGCAGGCGCATCGCGCGATCACCGCGGGATCGACGAGAGTCAGTGTATTGGCGATGGACGATGCCGAGTGCGGTCGGACGAGAACGGATTTCGTCATCGCGCGCCGCACCCGGCGACGCCATTATATGCCGAGTGCCGGGGCGGCACCGGGTATCGTCAGTCCTCCTCCACGTACTCGCCGACACCTCGATGCCGTAATGTTCCTTCAGCTTCTGCGGCCTTCTGACCCCGGCCGCATCCGCACCACGATCGACGATCGCCCGCCGCGTTCTCCCACCACCTCCACGCGAAGGACAGTTCGACAACGCATCCGCTGCACGACGCTTTCGTGGAAGTGGACGTTGAATGTCATCGGTCGTTGGCGAGATGTTTTCTTCGGAAGTGCGTGAAATCCCGCAGCCGTTTGCGGCATAAGCCTCAGCCGGATTGTGATGGCATTTGTAAGTGGTTGTCTTTATGAACAAACAATGTTGGTATGGATCTTGTGTTCAAGTTCTCGGTGGCGTCGCTGCTCTCAGAGACGATGCAGGCTGCTCTCAGAGACGATGCAGTCCTGGGGCGAGGTGGGCGGCATCAGGGGGCTGCCTGGTTCGGCAGACCGCTGCGTTCTCGGCATGACTGCTCTGGGTCACCTTTTTCGGCGTCAGTTGTGAGCGGGATGTGGCGCGCCATAACGCCCTGAAAAATTCCCTTGTTTTGTCTGCGAGGGGCCGTCCCGGCCATCACTACCCTCGGACTCGAGGGTGCCACCCCGGGCGTGTGCATTGCAGTCAAAGCAACGTGTTAAGTGTTCGCAAAAACTGTCCGACGTGGGGTCCTGACAGTTGGTAACGTTATGTTTTTTCCTCAGATCAATGGAGATACCAATGAAATCGAAAGTGTTGGCTACTGCCTGCCTCGTGCTGGCTGCAACCCAGGCGCACGGGATCTGTCAGCAGAGCAATCTAACCGGAACGTGGGGTGGATCGCTGGCCTCGTCCGTCTACGCTCACGCCTCGGCCTGCCTGGTAGCGGTTGCCCCGGGAGGTTCTGTCAGCGGGGCTTGCTACGATTCTCTCAGTTTCGAAGCAAAGTCTATCGATTCGGGAAGGGCGGCGGTTGGACCTGATTGTATCGCTACCTTCACGCTTAACTTCGAGGACTTCACCACGGCCAACGCCATCGGCATGCTTTCGCAGAGCAGAGACACCGTCGTTGGAACCTACAACGACTCTACGGATGACACCGGGTCTTTCTCGATCGTAAAGCCTGAGCCATGAGGGGCTGCCGGGTTCGGCAGACCGCTGCGTTTGGCATGGCTGCTCTGGGATTCAGGTTTCTCGGCGTCACTATGAGCGAAAAATGGCGCGCCATAGCACGCTGAAACATTCCCGTGTTTGAGTGCGCGGGCCAAGGCGAGGGACCGTCCCGGCCATCGTTGACCCTCGGCTTCGAGGGTGGCCCCCAAGGAATATGTATTTCATTCAAAAACAATATCTTAGCGGCTTACAGGGTAAATATTCGATGAAGACGGAGAGAAATATGAAGATGAATTTCAAAAAACTGGGCGTGGCGCTGAGTCTCGCAGGTGTCAGCGCGGTCTCCTCGCTGAGCGCCACCGCGGCGGAAGTGACCGCGATCAAAGGCGACAACTCTGAGTTCTCGGCGGCCAATCCTGCGCAGACTTTGATGGTCCGGGGCGACTCGTTTTACAACCTGACCATGGGCTACAAGGGTTGGACCCACCACTCGGCCTGGATGCATATGAAGCTGCAACACGGGCAGCAGTACCGCATCACCGCCACGGCAACTGATGAATTCAATGGTGAGAAGGTCCTGCACCCGGCGATCGCCTGCTGGCACCGGCCGCAGCGGGAAGGCCTGGTCAGCACCGATTATGCCTACAGCCACTTCTACAACCAGTGGGAGGACATCGTCGATCCCTATGCGGTGGACGAGGTGACCAAGCAGCCGCTGGGTCAGATGAAGATGTATTTCATCAAGAATGCCTACGACCGCGACGGCTTGACGTCGCAGCAGATGACGGAGCAGTACCAACAGGGCAACCTGGTGGGCATTCTCGACGGACAGGAAGGCAAGGTGGAAATCTCCTTTGTGCCCCAGGTCAGCGGTGTTTACCAGTGCGTGGTCGGGGGATTCAATCCCGAGCCGCCCATTAATTCGGGTGCTGCCGCGGGTGTGAAATACCCCGTCGAGGTCTCCGTGACGGGTTTTTGATTTTCATCGGGCTACAATGCCCGTTCGGCAGGGGGCGCGACAGGGAGCGTGCGCCGGCCTGCTCCACGTTCAGAATCAGACGCTCTCACCATGTTGGCTATTCCTTCACGACTTGCTTTCTCCCTGATGGTTCTGCTGGCGCTGCCTCAGGGGGTGTTCGCCCATGGCACGCCGCCGAATCCTTTGCGCGACGTGCCGATACCTCCGACCCCGAAGCTCTTCGGTGGCAGCAGCCCGGTGATCGCCGACAAGGAGGCGGCGATCCAGCTGGGCAAAGCTCTGTTCTGGGATGCCAACGTCGGCAGCGATGGGATTGCCTGCGCCAGTTGCCATTTTCATGCGGGGGCGGACCGCCGCACGCGGAATCAGCTCGACCCCGGCACGCTGCATGTGGGCGCCGCAACAGCCGGCACGTTCGAGATCACGGCGTCCGGTGCGCGCGGCGGACCGGACTACGAACTTCGGCGAAGCGATTTCCCGTTCCGGCAATTCGCCGACCCGATCGACAAATTCTCCACGGTTATTTTCGATACCGATGACGTGGTGTCGTCCTCGGGAGCCTTCTTGCGGCAATTCGCTGGCGCCGACGCGACGGCCGAAGCCATCGAGCAGTGCGATCCCGTGACTGACAACATTTTTCATGTCGGGACGAAGAATACCCGTCAAGTCACGGTTCGCAATGCGCCATCGGTGATCAATGCGGCCTACAACTTCCGCCAGTTCTGGGATGGGCGTGCCAACAATCTCTTCAACGGTGAATCTGCATTCGGAGCCCGCGATCCGAGCGCCGGTGTGTGGATCACCAGGAGCGGTCAGACGACCAAGCGGCGCTATTTCTTGAAGAACGCTTCCCTCGCGTCGCAGGCGGTTGCACCGCCGCTGGACACGCGGGAGATGTCCTGCGTGTCTCGCACGTTTCATGCCCTGGGCCGGAAGCTGATCGGTCGTAAACCGTTGGAAGACCAGGCTGTGCATCCGGAAGACAGTGTGCTGGCGGGGCTGCGGGAGGACTCGGGACGAGGGCTGCGCACGACTTACGGCGAGCTGATCCAGCGCGCTTTTGCTGACCGTTTTTGGTCGGGGACGGGGAACTTCGGATCACCTGGTTCCGGAGCGGCGCCGTACACGCACATGGAAGCCAATTTTGCTTTCTTCTTCGGTTTGGCCATTCAAGTCTACGAGGAAACGCTGATTTCGGATCAGACCCCGTTCGATGGTGAGCGGGACGCGGCTAACTTTCCGGTCGCGTTTAACGACCAGCAGAAGAGGGGATTGCAGGTTTTCTTGGATGCCCACTGCTTCATCTGCCACACTGGTCCGACGCTGTCGTCGGCAGCCCATCCATCCGTGTACACGGCGAAGTCGGTGAAGTTTTACAACATGGTGAATCGCTCCGGCATCGGCGAGGACAGCGACGGTGTCGGCGTGGCGAGGACCTTGCTCGATACGGGATTCAATGTCACCAGTGTCGCGCCCACTGAATACGATGTGGGTCTGGGTGGTACCGATCCGTTCGGCAATCCGTTGTCCTTTGCCAGCCAGTATCTGAATACTCTGGCCGATCCTTCGCAGCGAATGCGCGACCCCATCAAGGTCGTCGCCTGTAAGATGGACATGCCGTTTGCATCCGATATGCCGGCGAGCGATCTGATTACCGATCCGAAAGGCGACGGGTATTGCAATGGCTACGAACGCATGTCGAAGGTGCCGTCACCCGCCACCGTGCAGCGCGAACTCGCCAAGCCGAACGGTGGGATGCTGCCTGTCGGCGTCAAGGCGGCGTTCAAGGTCCCTTCGTTACGCAACGTCGAGCTGACCGGGCCGTATATGCACGACGGCGGCATGAAATCACTTGAGGAGGTGCTGGCTTTCTACAACCGCGGCGGTAACGCCGACAATCCGCACCATGTCGGAACGCTGGTGTTTCCTCTGGGGCTTTCCGAGCAAGACAAGTCCGATCTGCTGGCCTTCCTGAAGACGTTGACCGATGAGCGGGTGCGGTGGGAAAGGGCGCCATTCGACCACCCCGAGCTGCTGATCCCACACGGCCACCAGCAACCTGTGTCGCCTGGCCCAAGCTACGCTGCCGATGCGTTTCTGCATCTGCCGGCGATCGGCAAGAACGGCCGCAGCGCCCAACTCGGTCCGATCAAGCCGTTCGTCGATTATTTGAAGAATTAAGGCGCCGCCGTAGATCCCGGGTCGTTTCTGCCGAGGCGCACGGCGCGTTGGCCTCGGCACGGTGTTGCTTGCCAGTCGCGAATGGGGTGGCGGGTGCAGGAGCGCGGGGAATTTACGTCGCGGTTGAATAACATGCGCCGCGTGAGTCTGGAAAACGCGATGTCGACAGCTTGAGGGACGTCGTTACACAGATTGGCCGAATGACAAGGATCAGCAAGGCGTTACTGACGTCGCCGGCGGGCGAGGTGAGATTCGCTTCCGAACCGCTCATGCTGGGCACGCAGATGCTGGATGTGGAACAGGCCGTCAGGTCGGCCTCTTGGCTAAGCCGGTTCGCACGAACGGAAACGGGTCTGCAAACGCTGCGCTCGATCCTCAGCACCGTATCCAACCAGGCGCGTTGCGCGCCGCCTGCCACGGCACGGTGTGGCCGGCGCCCCCGCTCAACGGGATTCTGGTCCTCGCTTACGAGGCCAGTGGGCAGAGTAGAGAGTCGGCTTCCGAGTACCGTAGACCGAGCCTAGCCGTTGCCGCCTCTGTCGTCGGGTGTTACGTGTTCTCTTGTTGAGGCCAACAGTCACAGCCGCCTCCACCGCCTTCTCCCTACGCCCGCCGCGTTCTCGACCAGCCCCGATAGCCGCTCCACCTTGGCTCTGAGCTCCGGATGATCACGCAGCCGCGCTTCCAAACTCCGGCTCGGCGTCAATCGCGGCTCACTGTCCGAGCACCGTTCCGCCATGCGTTTCACTCCGGGTCAGTCTGACCCATGGTTGGTGACCTCACCCCGGCCCATTAGTTCGGCGCATTCCGTCGGACCGAGCGGGTGGAGGCTCGACCGAAAGCGGCCGATGAGGCAAGATCGAACGTGCCGGTGTGCGGGGTGCGTCTGTGTATGCGCGCAAAGCCGGACGCAGAGCATGACGCACACTGCCGGACTCGCCGCCGCCCTCAACCCGATGCCTTTGATCTGCGGACACTATGAAGGTGTTTCGACGCTTGATCCTTGTGTTGGCGGCAGCGTCGGCTTCGCCTGGACCCAGAGCGATGACGGATGCGGCAGGTGAGATCGTCCCGCTGCCGCAGCCTCGGCTGACGGGTTCGGTGTCGATCGAGGAGACCTTGGCTCGCCGCCGATCGGTCCGAGCATTCTCGGACGCAGCGCTGGGCCTGGAAGCCGTCGGTCAATTGCTGTGGGCAGCGCAAGGCACCACGCATGCCGAAGTACAGCGCACCGCGCCATCGGCCGGAGCGCTCTACCCTCTGGAGATTTATCTGGTCGCCGGGAACATCGCGGCCTTGCCCGCCGCGATTTACTACTACGCGCCGCAGCGGCACCAGTTGGTCCGAATTGCCGTAGGCGACCGGCGGCGTGAACTCGGCGAGATCGCCCTGCGGCAACATTGGATCGGCGAAGCCCCCGCGATTGTCGTGATCTCGGCCGTGCTCCCGCGAACCAGCGCTAAGTACGGTGACTGGGGTCAGCGCTACGTCCACATCGAGGCCGGACACGCGGCGGAAAACGTGTGCCTTCAAGCCGTCGCCCTCGGTCTCGGCACCACCGTGGTCGGCGCTTTTTCGGACCGCGACGTCCGGCGTCTCCTGGCGCGCAGCGAAGAAGATCCGCTGCTGTTGATTCCCTTGGGCAAACCTGGATGAGACAGCAGCACTGGGTCGAGCTCGCCAACCTCGCAGAATTCCGGTCATCGGGTGCAATCTACGTGGATCGCAGCTGTAGCGCCGGACCGCCCCTCGTGCGTACCGACGGTGCCCCCGGCAATTCCGCGACTGGTGAACGGCGCGCGAGGAAAGCCGTTGCCCAAATCCTGTCTTCTCGGTACCTTTGCGGACATTCGCCCGGATCGCTTAAGGTCGATTCGTTCACGCTCGCGGTGCCTTCCATGACATGGGCACGGCGAGCTTCTACATTTGATTTGCGCACCCATCATGCCTGACTTGATTGCTGCAGCCGCGGGCAAGCTCGACGATCCCTTATTGTTGGATTGGGCCATCGGCCGCTATGAAAGCCTGCCTCGAAATGCCGTTGACCAGCGAGCGCGCATGGAAGCCCTGTGGTTCCATGACGTCTTC
>JALORT010000153.1 GCA_025458755.1 Methylotetracoccus sp. | reverse complement strand
GCTGCAACCGCTGCTGATCGAGTCCGATGTCAGCCAATCGGAAGCTGCCCGGCAGGCCTTGGAGACGGCGCAGCAGCATTTCGGCAACCCGCCGGGTGCACTCGCGCACTGCGCCGGCACCACGCTGATCACGCCATTGCACCGCACAACGGACCAGCAATTCCGCGATGTTCTGTCCGCCAACCTCGACAGCGCCTTTTTCACGCTGCGCGCTTACATCGATGCCTGTCTGCAGGCGCAGACCGGCGGAACGGCGGTCCTGGTGTCGTCGGTCGTGGCGCGGATCGGTGTCCCGAATCACGAAGCCATCGCCGCCGCCAAGGGCGCACTCGAAGCGCTGGTCCGATCCGCCGCGGCTAGCTACAGCGGCAGAGGCATTCGCATCAACGCGATCGCGCCCGGCTTGATGCGTTCACCGATGACCGAGCGCTTGTTTGTCGCGAACGCGGAGAAAGCGATCACCGCGCAGTACCCGCTCGGTCGGTACGGCAGCAGCGACGATGGCGCTGCCGCCGTCGCCTGGCTGCTGTCGGAAGAGGCCGGCTGGATTACCGGCCAGATCCTGCCGGTCGACGGCGGTCTCTCCGCGGTACGTCCGGTCGTGAAAGCCTGATCTCGGGCACACCTCGCGGCGGCGGATCATTGAGCTCGCTCTGGCTCGTAACGCATCGAAAGGACGCGAGCGCTGGGTGAGAGACAGGAAGGTCTCTCATCAAAACGCGACCAGAATGTTGCCATTCGAGCTGGAATGGGCACCTACTTCAGCCCCATGCAACTGGCATAGTAAGTCACGGTCCCCGGCCAGTCGGAGAAAATGCCCCGGATACCGACGTCCCGGGCCAACACGTCCAGCACGCGCATGACGTCACCCTCGCGCGTGATCGCGGCATCAAAGGTCTGGTAGTAAAAGCCGTTGTCCCCATCGGCCAGGATCCCGGAGCGTTCCAGCGACCAGGCGATGATGTCGAGACCCGCGGCTTGGGCGGCTCTCGCATACTTAGACGGGACGATCCTGCCTTTCTCCGCCGCCAGCAGCGCAAACAGAGGAGGAGCCACGATGTTGATGCCCTCGGCCTTGTAGCGGGCCAGTTCCGCGGCGTCGGGCAGATCGGCAACGGTGTCCGCGTCATCCAGATAAACGGCCTGCCTGCCGAACGCCGGCTCGTTTCGGATCCAGTACAGGATGTCCGCCTTGCCGAACGACTGCGGGAACACTTGGCTCGGCGAAATCCGGGCCTGCTTGTACTCGTCGACCAGCTTCTGCGCATAGTCCTGTTGGCCGAAACCGCCGAAAGGCATCGTGACGCTGGGCTCCTTGAGTTCCGGCGCCATTTTCACACCGAGCTTCTTGAACAGTGCGATGCTCTCCGCATGGGACATCAGCGTGCCGCTGCTGGGGCCGGCATAAAGATCGGTGCGCCAGGTCGGGGTGCCGCCCTGAAATTCCTCGGGGGTTCTGGCCCTCGGATTGAAGGCATCCATCTTGCCGCGCAGCCTCTTGAACTCGGCCAGCGTGATGTCGCTGGTACGGCATTCGGCCGCAGCCTCCTGCAGCAGATGGCCTTCCGCATCGACCACTGCCGGAGTAAACGGCTTGCTGCATTTCGCCGCGAGGTCGGGGATCACCAGAATGTTGGTCGTGGTGTGCAGGTCGTTCTGCGCATGCCGGCAGACCAGTTGCTTGTCTTTGGTGAAGGTCACATCGCATTCCAGGATGCCGGCGCCCATGCGCACCGCCGCCTCGTAGGATTCTTTGGTGTGCTCGGGAAACTGCAGCGGCGCACCGCGATGACCGATGGAGAAATCGGTTTTCCGGAACGGTCCTTCGGCGCACGCGAGCAGCCTGGTTTTGAGCGGGCTGTCCGCCATGTCATTGACCAGGAAGAAAGGGCGCGGCCCCGGCTGAATGCTTCGACCAAGAACGGGCGCTAGCTCCACCCCCGAACCCCCCTCTCCGCCGTTGGTGAGCACGCAGGAGGAGGTGATCAGAAAAGCCGGAGCCAGTGCCAAGCCACGCATGGTAGTGCTGTCCATCTTGTTCCATTCAGCTCACGGCGATCACCTGTGCACGCCGTCTCGAGGACGAGGCCGATCTACCCGATACGACGTAAGACACCGGCAAACCGAAACGGCGCGATGACCCGGCGGGCATTCAGCTCCATCCCACGCGCAGGCTTTCTGCATAAAGGTTCTGCGCATCCATCTGCAGCGGGCTGCGTCGTTCGAGCGCGCCCAGCCGCAGCAATGCGCGCAGCGATTCGAGCAGCGTGACTTCCGACGCGTAGCGGCCCAGGCACTTGTGACGTCCATAGCCGTGCTGCAGATAGAGCTGGCTTTGCGGCGCCTCCATGTGCCGTTCCCGGTCCGCCAGGTACTCAGCCAACCGTTCATCACGAGTGATGTCGAAGGCGAGTGGCTCCGCGATGACCCCGGGGTCCCGCATGGCCGCGGCATAGGCGACGAACACCGGTGTCCCCTGTCGAATCGGAACCCCGAGTTCCGTATTGTCCTTTGCACACCGGCGCAGCAGCACTTCCCCTTGCGGCTGAAGCCGCAGCGCCTCCAACGCGTATTTCCGAAGCGTCTCCAGGCTGCGCGGATACTCGACGGTATCTTCAGCGACACTGGCCCAATGGACCGCCTGCTGATACGTGGCGTCATTCAATACTCGGTAGTGGCCTTCCTGCAGGCGCAGCATCGAATCGGCCATCCGTCCGGTCGCTTCCTGCGGGTTCACCACGGCCCCGACCACGGTACCGAACACGTTGGATCGGACCATCGAATCCGACAGGCGGCGGGCGAGTTCGCCCTCCGGCAACGGCGCTCCAAGCAGCGCGGCCAGGTCTTGCCCGAGCGTCTCGCCTTCACCTCGGCTGACCTGTAGCTGCAGACGCAACAGGCGGGTCAGCATGGTATCGGGGACGGGCTCGCCCGCCATGAGCCGTGCCTTGTAGCACCGGATCAAGGCATGAATATAGGCGCTGAGGTATTCGGTAGCGATCAGGCCGCGTTCCCTAAACTCCTGAAATAACGGACTGGCCGGATTGAAGTTGTTAAAGATATTGCGGAATGCATCCTTGACCCATCCATAGAGATCGTCCGATGTCGGCACCAGACCTTGCTGAATCTTGCGGAACGAGAAAACGTCCAGCAGGTCAGTGTCCAGCGGGAATGGGTCACCGCCGCGAAGGCCCGGCAACACCGATGGCTGCCCCGATTCGCTGAAAGGCACGCCCAGATAATCGGCGACGATCCTGAGCGGCACGAACTTCCCTAGTGTCTTCACCACGTCGATCTCGCCGGTTCCCGATTCACGTGCGCCCCGCGTGCAACGTTCAGCCTCCTCACGCGCCAGAGCGGCGAGCATCGGGCCGTCGCTGCGCGCCACTACCCTGCGCAACAGCACGTCGTCTGGCCGATAGAGCGCATCGTTGTCGGTGCCCAGCATGAAATGAGAGTAGGCGCCCGGGTGTTTGCTCGGGTCATCCGTGGCGCGGGCCATTTCCGCTGCGTAGGGATCCACGGTGAACAGATCGGTACGCTCCAGACACCGGATCACTTCGGGGTGGCGCATGACGATCACGGGGCCGACGGCCGGCTTGAAGACCGGCATGCGGTCCCGCGGTTGGTCGAGTAATTCTTGCAGCATGACGTAGGGCGCCGTGCCGAGCCAGTCTGAAACGACCGCGCCGACCGCGGCCCCACGCCGCTTTGCGGCCTCCGCAAAGGCTGAGGCGGCCGCCTCGGCTTGTTGCTTGTCGCGCTGGTAGGCCGCGGGATCATCGGCGTACTTCGGATCATCCTCATCCGGCATCGGCGGTGGCGGCGGTGGGAGCGGCGTCTTCTGCTCCGCCTCCGCCACCGCATTGAGAAAACCCGGTGGGGTCGGAGTGTCGCCCGGTTTACGCGAAGGCGGTTCGGGACCCGTCGGCGGCGGTCCGCCACGCCCGGCAAGCAGGACGCGTAGCCTGTGCCAGGCGGCATGCAGCAGCGCTGCAAGACGCCCCCCGAGTCCCTGATCAGTCCAGTGAGTCATAAGCCGCCTCCGTTACCGGGTCTTCATGTGTTCGAGGACGGCACGGACCTGCTCGTCGGTCCAGTCACTGCCGAAGGTGTGCCCGGTATTGGCGTTGCCGCGCAGCGTCGTATCGTGCTCGGCGAAGTGCACCGAGTCGCCGGCGCCGTATTCGTCGGGCTTCGGCGCCTGATCCCATACGAATCCAACCTTGGTTTCATCGTACCGAATGTTGCCGCGGATGAATTTGGCGGGCCGCTCCTTCGGCCGCAACAGATGCCACAGCGTCGGCACCGAACCATTGTGCAGGTATGGCGCCTGGGCCCAGATTCCATGCAGCGTGTCCGCTTTGTACCCCGGCTTCTCGCGCGGTGTGACGAAATAGGATTCATCATCCGCGGCGCGGCTGCCCGCCTTCGGCCGGCACCAATCGGCATGGCCTTTGTCCACGTAGAGTTCGCACGCCTCTCGGGTGAGCTCCAGCAGACCCAGCCGGGCGGTCGGGGAAATCTGCCGTGCCCGGTTCATGTCGGTGCCGATGTCGTAGACTTTGCCGTTGTTGGGCCGGTGACACTTGGACGCGCAATTCTCCTCGAACAACGGTTTGCCCTTCTCTGCGAGCGCCAGGTCGACGTCGAACGGATAAGGCGCCGGCGGCAGATCGTCGATGAACGGGTTCATCGCCTCGTGGATTCGGACATCCACTTTAGCGGGCTCACCGACCGCGGATGTTCCGGAAGCACTCACCCGCGACTTCGCGCCTTGGTTGGCATCCCAGTTCGCCATCGCATGCTCGCGCGACAACCACAAGGCCTTGATGTCCGAGGGCCCGGGTTCATGAGGCATCCATTGCGGCGCCGTCGCGGCCAAGCGCTCACCCGCACGCTTGATCGTCTCGTCCCGCGGCAGATTCTCGATCCCTGCGAAGAAGGGATGATCTTCGGGCAGACGGGCGAGAAAGCTTTCCTTCACCGGGATGTAACCCTTGGCGACACCCCCGGCGTGGAGGACCACGAGGCCGGCCGCGATGCCGAACGCATCCATGCGACCCGGGCGCGGCCCGAAGATGCCGGGTGCCGGCTGCCCGGGCAAGTCGGTATAGGACAGCTTCTGCGCCAGCGCGAGGTACAGCGTCTCCGTCTTCTGTCCTGAGCCGATCACGGTGCCGATCGCCCACGGCAGATTATCGAGGATCCGGGCGACCTGGATCTTGGCACGTTCCGCGCCGCGGCTACGTTCCTCCGGCGTACGGCCGCCATAGAACCATGTTGGATCGGTTTCGATCTTGGTCTTCAGAAAGCCCGCAATCCGTTCGACTTGAACGGGGTCCGGCGCACCGTCCTTGACGATGGATTGTTTGGTCCGATAGAGCAAGCCGGCATAGGCTTGGGCTTCGATCTCCGAATTCGGCGCACCGACGACGTGGCGGACGCGGTCTTTTACATAGACGCGCCCAGTGTGACAGGCGGCGCAGGAGAAAAACACGTTATCGGTCTGCTTTTCCTCGGCGACCGAGGGATCCGTCGTCGTGAACAAGCCAAAGGGCAGGACGTGCCGTTGGTCTGCGGGCAGCAGCTTACCCGTTGACGGATCGTAATCGTCCGGATGCGGGCCGAAGCCAAGATTTCCCAGCGAACCTTCGCCGGCCCAAATCTCGGGATACAGTTCGATCACGGTGCGTAACACGACGAGGGGAATCCCGCTGACGCCAAGCGGGTAGCGGGCATACCAGTAATACCCTAATTGGCTGCTGTACCAAGGCGTACGGTTGACCGCGTCGGTGGGAATCGGGTGAACGGTGCTGTCATTGAGGTAGGCCGTTTGCTGCTGTTCCCGTAGAGCGCGTTCCTTTGCCCAGGACGGCGTTTCCACTGGTTTCGTCGTTCCGCCCCCCGGCGGGGGACTTTCGCAGGCGGTCAAACTGACCAGCATCGCTAAGCCCGGTCCGTAA
>JALORT010000152.1 GCA_025458755.1 Methylotetracoccus sp. | reverse complement strand
CCTGGGCCTGACGCACGCTCGCGATGATTTGCGCCAATACGGTGTCACGCCCGATGCGCGTTGCCTTCAGCAAAAAGCTGCCGCTTTGGTTCAGCGTGCCGGCCACCACTTCGTCGCCGACGACCTTTTCCACCGGCAGCGGCTCACCGGTCAGCATCGATTCGCTGACGGAGGAATGTCCTTCCACGACCAGCCCGTCAACCGGAATCTTTTCGCCCGGACGCACACGCACCGTCTCATCCAGGCCGACATCGGCGATCGGGATGTCGATCTCCTGCCCGTCACGGACGACCCGCGCGGTCCGCGGCTGCAGGCCGATCAGTTCGCGGATCGCTGACGAGGTCTTGCCTCGAGCCCGAGTTTCCAGGGCCTGGCCGAGATTGATGAACGCAAGAATCACGACCGCCGCCTCGAAATAGGCATGCATCGCCTCGGGCGGCAGCATCGACGCAAAGTCGATCGCGATCGTCGAGTAAAACCAGGCGGCTCCGGTGCCCAGCGCGATCAGGGTGTCCATATTGGCCTGCCGGTGCTGCAGCGTCTTCAGCGCTCCGCGAAAGAAGTGTCCGCCGGCGTAGTAGAGCACGCCCAGCGTCAGCAGCGACACGATAGACCAGAAGCGGCTTCCGGCGACCGTACCGAGATGCGGCAGCCAGCCGAAATGATCGCCCAGCATCAACGGAACCCCAAGCGCTCCCGCCACTGCGGCCTTTCGAATCAGATCCCGATACCGCTGAGCTTCCAGGTCCTCCTGTTCGCCGATATCCTCGAGACCCTCCATCACCGCACCGTCGTAGCCGGCGTCCTGCAGCGCCTTCTTCAGGGCCGATGCATCCGCGGTTCCTTCGACCACGGCGGTGTGATCCGCGAAGTTGACTTCGGCCTTCACGACTCCCGGCACCGAAGTCAGCGCGTCCTGTACGGCCTGGACACAACCGGCGCACCGCATCCCGAGCACGGAAAGGCGCAGATCCTGGCGCTCCTCGACTAAGCTTGTCCGCATCAAAGCGATCTCCACATGGTTTTAATGGTTCTCTAGGCCGAGAGCATGGCACTCAACCGTAGCGTGCACGGCAGCACGCCTCAAGGCAGTGACTCCGACAATTTTTCGTGAGCATGGCGCGCGCCCACAGGGGGTGTTCACGAGCGCCGTGGGCTCCAACCTCCGGCCGACACGCGGCACTCACTCGTGAACGATTGCCGCAGAAGCGGCAGACCACCGCCGGGTCGGAACCTGCAACTCTAACATCGGCTAATCCGGGCCCGTGCCGGAATCGTTCGGCGGTTCCGCCGGCTGGACGACGAAAGAACCCGGCAGCATCCCCATCCAGCAACTCCAAGGTATCACGCCTGCTTCGCGGGGAACAAACTCGACCGTCTGCTCGCCTTCGACCAATTCGATCTCCAGACCCAGCGCAGGAACCATGATCCGGCGATTGCAGTAGGTGAGTTCGCGCCCGTCGATGACCCATTTTACTGGCACGCCCTCTCTCAGCACGAAGGTATCAGGCCGGTAACCGCTCTTGGTGACGGTCATACGAATGACTTGGTAGCCTTCCTCGACCGGCAGGCGCGCCCGCAGAAAATCGACCCATCGCGCCGCTTCGACGCGGGCGATGGCCGACAGCGTGTTCATATCATAACCGGTGCCGGTCAGGATCAAACCGCGGTTGACCATCAGCAAGCCGATCGCCATCACGAACACGGCCGAGAGCTTCAGGATTTTCTCCGTGGCCCGGTGCGACACCAGGCTGGCCATCATACCGAAGCCCAGCAGAATCGGCAGCGTACCGGTGCCGAACACGAACAGTCGCTTCGCCCCTTCGACGAAGCTGCCGGTTCCCGCCGCCATCACATACATCGCCTGCAGTGGGCCGCAGGCGATCATCAACCCGTTCAGCAGACCGATCGCCAGCGGGCTACGATGACGGCGTGCTTCACCTCGAATGAAGCGCTGCAGAAAACCTGGCATCCGGAGACCCAGCCGCAGCGCAGGAAAGACCTTCAGCATGCTGAGACCCATCAGCACCAGGAATACACCCGCCACCACGCCGGCGACTCCGCGGAGCATGGGTGTGAAGGCGACTACCGAGCCGAGCAGACCGAACAATCCGCCGATGACCGTATACGACAGCGTCTTGCCCATGCCGTACATGAAGTGGGCCAGCGCAAAGGAGTGTCGTCCGAGCGACGCGTTACGGGCCGTGTATCCCAACACAAAACCGCCGCACATGCCCACACAATGGAAACCGGTCAACAGCCCGACGAGGAATAGCAGTCCATAGCTTAGCTGTTGATCGAACGCCGGAAGGCGGATACTTTCCGCCCATTGGCCGGCCCATAGAATCAGCGCGATGCCGGCGATTCCGATCAGGACGGCCAGCAAGGTCCGCATGACGCGCCAGCGATGCTCGGGCGCTTTCGAAGCGCAGCTGTACCCAGCCCCCAGGATGGCGTGAACAAGCTGATCCCGTTTGGCTTTGCGCGAGTCGAAAGTCACCTCGACGATTTCTTTGGCGTAATCGGCGCGAACTTGCTGCACGCCGTGCACACGGGACACGGCCTCTTCGAGGATGTCCTCGCATCCGGGACACTGCATGCCGCCGACACTGAACTGCTGGATCGTAATGGACATCAACAACTCCGCAACGCCCTTGCCCTCGATCGCCGTGTGAAGATCGATGATACAGGCCGCTTGAGGGAAAACAGTGGTTGGGTTGGGGTGCAGAAGCGAAGGGCGCGCTGCCGGCTAGCGGCGTATCAACGGATCGGAGGCCTCGCCCGCGCCCCGCATCCGCGACCATTCACCGCCGGACGGCGTATCGTACCCGCGCAGCATGGACTCGTGGGAATCTTCTCACAGCGGTCGGTTCTTCCTGCCGATAAAGTCGCTGAACTTGGCGACCCAGCTGCGTTGCGCCAAGCGATCGCGTCGCGCCCGTTCATATTCCGCGCCGAAGAACGCCGTGGTCAATTGCCCGGGAGACGGCAGATAGCCGTAGGTTTTTTCGCAATACTCTTGGGCGTCCGCCTGCAAGCGGAAAAACACATAGTCATACGCGGTATTGCAATCGTAACTGAGAACCTCGTCTTCGAGGCGGATTTTCATTTCGTCCAGCCGCCGGATGAACCAGCGGGTCAATTCATCGGCGATCACACGCTCGTCCACTTCTTCACAAACCATCGCTGCATTCCTCATGAGCATCTCACTGGTCTTGCATCCTTCGACCGGCAAACCGACACCAGGTTCGAACATTTTGGGGCCACCTGCGCAGAACGAACCCGCTGCGACTGGGCGCGGAAGAATCACCGACGAGGCGCGTACCTCGGGATGCCGCTGGGTGACATCCCCCTCGTGACGCCGTCTGGTTGCGCGCCCGTCTCGGTCACGGGTCAACGGAACCGTCACCGCGCCGGCCGCCCGGGCCTGGCGTGTCTGGCGACGGCGAGAAAAATGGCCAGCAGCATGGACAGCACCAGCCAGTCGCCAAACCGCGTGTACGGTGTTGCGCCTTGCATTGGCGTCACGGTGGCTTCGATGGCCGTCTTCTGGAACATGGGCGCGATGCCCACGGCCGACCCGTCCGAAGCAATGATGCCGGAGACACCGGTATTGGTCGAACGCACCATGTAGCGCCCCGCCTCGATCGCACGCATACGCGCCATCTGCCAATGTTGGTGCGGCGCAATGGAGTCGCCGAACCAGGCATCATTGGTCACATTCACCAGATAGGCCGCCTCCGGAAGTCCGGCGAGCGCTTCTTGCCCGAAGATGTCCTCGTAGCAGATCGTGATCGCGACGGGATAGCCGGCCGCGCGGACCGCAGACTGCCGATCGCTCCCTGCGGAAAAATCGGACAACGGAATGTCCAGCAGATCCAGCATGAAACCGAGCAGCGGACGCAACGGCAGGTACTCGCCGAACGGAACCAGGTGGCGCTTGAAGTAAAACCCGCGCTGGTGTCCCAAGACGGCGACGGCATTGAAGTAGCTTTCCGTCGCACGGTCGAAATACGGTACGCCGATCATCAGGTCGGAACCATGCTGCCGCGCCTCCGCCTCGAGTTCAGGGACGACAGCCGCTTCGATATTCTGGTAGAAAGCCGGAATCGCCGTTTCCGGCCAGACGATCAGCCGAGCGCCGTAATGATCGCGGGTCAGATTGACGTACATTTGTATCGTCGCCTGCTGGGCCTCCGGCAACCACTTCGTGTTCTGTGGGATGTTTCCCTGCAGCACGGCGACACGAAAGGGCTCGCCCGCCGGCTCAGTCCATTGAATTCGGTCCAACCCGGCCGAAAGGCCCAAGATCGACAGGATTCCAGCCAGCACGAATCGGCGAATCCAGCCGCGCGCAAACCAAGCGGCAACGAACAGCCCCGCGAGCATCGCCGTCGCCAGGCTGACGCCAAAGGTGCCGAACACCGGCGCGATGCCGCGCAGCGGTGTATCGGTCTGGGTGTAGCCCACCAGCAGCCACGGCAGGCCGGTCAGAAACCAGCCCCGGACCCATTCCATCAAGACCCAGGTCGCCGGGAACAGCCACACCAGTTGGATCATTGCGCTGCCGGACCGGAACCTGCTCCGAGCGAACCATCCGACCGCCGCGGGATAGAGAGCGAGGAATGCCACCAGCAGTGATGTCAGCAAGACCGCCGTCACCGGACTGGCGCCCCCGTAATCATGCAGGCTGATGAAGATCCAGGAAATGCCGAAGCCATACTGGCCGAGGCCGAACCAGTAGCCGCGCCGGAAAGCGGCGGCGGGATCGGCGTTCCGCCAAGCGACGAACAACAGCATCAGCGAGATTACGGCCAGGAGGCCGTAGCCGAACGGCGCGAAGGCGAGCGGCAGCAGCAGTCCGGCCAGGACGGCCAGCACATCCAGGCGCACGGTGTGTTAATCCACGCCGTCGGGGAACTGATCGGCCATGGCGCCGGACATCCGGATGAGTTTCACCAGATGCACGCGCCGGTTGTCCGCTCGCAGCACGACAAACCGAAACCCATCCAGATCCACCCGTTCGCCGCGCCGAGGAACGTGACCTAGGTGGTGGACGATTAAACCACCGATGGTGTCGTAGGCCTCGTCGCTGAGGTCGGCGCCAAAATACTCGTTAAACTCCTCGATCGGTGCCAGCGCCTTCACCGTGTATTCGCGTTCGTTCTTACGGAAGATGTAGTCCTCATCGCCGAAATCATGCTCGTCTTCGATTTCACCGACGATTTGCTCCAGAACGTCTTCGATCGTGACCAGCCCGGCCGCTGCACCATACTCGTCGACCACGATGGCCATGTGGCTGCGATTGGCGCGACACTCCCGCAGCAGTACATTCAGACGCTTATTTTCCGGCACGAATTGTGCGGGGCGCATGATCTCCCGCACCAGGTACTGCCGATTCTTCAGGCTTCGGGCCAGCAAATCCTTGACCAAGAGCACGCCGACCACTTCCGCCCGGTCTTCACCGATGACCGGGTACCGCGAATGCGCCGACTCGGCCACCAGCGGCAAGATGATTTCCAGCTCCGCATCCTGGGGTACGACTACCATTTGCGCCCGCGGGATCATGATGTCGCCCACACGTAACTCGGCCACCTGCAGCACGCCTTCGATCATCGCCAGCGCTTCGCTGTCGAGCAGTCCGCGTTTCTCTGCATCCCGCAGTAGTTCCATCAGATCTTCACGATCCTCCGGCTCACCGGCGAGAAAATGTCCGAGCCTACCGAGCCAGCTGCGATGTTCGCCGCTGTATTCGTCCTTCATCGGGACGTGACCTCTTCGTAGGGATTGGGAAACCCCAGTCGCGCCAAAATCGCTGCTTCCTCCGCTTCCATAATTTCCGCCTCAGATGGATTCAGGTGATCGAATCCCTGCAGGTGCAGCACCCCTTGAGCAAGCGCTTCGTGCTGCACGAGCGGCGCACAGATGACAACATCGCCCAACTCATCGCAAGCAACGCCCGGCGGCGCCTGAAACGGAAAGCTGAGCACGTTGGTCGGGCCCGGCTTCCCCCGGTAGCGCTCGTTCAATTCGGCGCCTTCCTGGCGATCGACCACTCGGATCACCAGCCCCGCTGATGCGCGCTTGACCGCGCCTGCCGCCCAGCACCGGAAATCGGCCGGGGTGGGCACCTCCGCACGTTCTGAGACATTCTGTACTTCGATGTGGATCATGCGGCTGGCACGGAGCGCTCGAACGCTTCGTAGGCAGCGACGATGCGTTGCACCAGCGGATGCCGGACGACATCCCGTGTGGTGAAGAAGGTGAAACTGATCCCGTCCACGTCACGCAGCACCTCGATGACATGCCGAAGCCCGGATTCCTTGTTCCGCGGCAGATCAATCTGCGTGATGTCCCCGGTCACGACCGCTTTCGATCCGAAGCCGACGCGGGTCAGAAACATCTTGATCTGTTCAATCGTGGTGTTCTGCGCTTCGTCGAGGATAATGAACGAATCATTCAGCGTGCGGCCGCGCATGAAGGCCAGCGGCGCCACTTCCAGCAGGCCCTTGTCGAA
>JALORT010000518.1 GCA_025458755.1 Methylotetracoccus sp. | reverse complement strand
GGGAATGGAATTCACGTTCAAGGATGCCGCGGCGATCGCGATCATCGGCGGCGCCGACGGTCCCACGGCGATTTACGTCGCCTCGAAGCTGGCGCCGGAACTGCTTGGAGCGATCGCAGTCGCGGCCTACTCCTACATGGCGCTGGTGCCGTTGATCCAGCCGCCCATCATGCGGGCGTTGACGACTCCGGAGGAACGGTTGATCGAAATGGCCCAATTGCGCGCGGTGAGCCGGCGCGAGAAGGTCGTTTTTCCGCTGCTGTTGCTGATCCTGAGTGCGATGCTACTGCCGTCCGCGACACCGCTGATCGGCATGTTCTGTCTGGGGAACCTGATGCGGGAGTGCGGCGTGGTGGAGCGCCTCAGCAGGACCTCGCAAAATGAACTGATCAACATCGTGACGATCTTTCTGGGGCTTTCCGTCGGCTCGAAGCTGAGCGCCAGCCAATTCTTGCGGCCGGAAACGCTCGGCATCCTGGTGCTCGGCGCGATCGCATTCAGTTTCGGCACCGCCGCCGGCGTCCTGATGGCAAAACTGATGAACCGATTCAGTGCCAACAAAGTGAACCCCTTGATCGGTGCGGCCGGCGTGTCCGCGGTGCCGATGTCGGCGCGCGTCGCGAACAAGGTCGGCCAGGAGAGTAACCCGCACAACTTTTTGCTGATGCATGCGATGGGTCCGAATGTGGCCGGTGTGATCGGTTCGGCCGTTGCGGCGGGCGTGCTGCTGGCGCTGGTGCGCTGATGCTGGAGCGTTCAGGGCTCCGGGTGGACCGCTTCGACGGTGCTGGTGAGGGACCCTTGGGCAAGTCGTGTCATCGTGGTGTCACCCGGCGCGATATCCTGCGCCGATTTGACGAGCAGACCATCGCGCACCCGCATGACCGCGGCGTAGCCTCGCGCTAGCGTGGCCAGCGGGCTGACGGAAGTCAGGCGCTCTTCCAGCGCGTGCAAGCGGGCGCGGTGGACGTCAAGACTGTGAGCGAGGTCGCGGTGCAGCCGTCTGTCCAGCGACTGCCTGCGTGACTCGAGCAAAATCAGAGTCGGCCCGGGGTGATGTCTCAACAGGCGATGGGTTTGCGCGTCGAGCTGTCCGTTCCGCTGCCCGACCCAAGCCGCCATGGCCCGTTGCAGCCGGAGCATCAGCTCGTCCACGCGTTGTACCTGGGTTTGTATCCGCTTCTGCGGATGGGCCTGTTCCAAACGTTTGCCGATAAAGGCGAGGCGTTGTTCGTGCTTTTGCAGCACCTCGATGATCCGTTGCCTCAGGTTTTTCTCGCGGCGCTGACACGTCGACAAAAACTCCCGAGCGTCGGGACTCACCGCTTCAGCGGCGGCCGAAGGCGTAGGTGCACGCAGATCGGCCACCAGGTCCGAGATCGTAAAGTCGACTTCATGACCGACACCGCTGACGACCGGTGTTCTGCAGCGGTGGATCGCTCGCGCGACGGATTCTTCATTGAACGGCCATTCATTGAACGGCCATAGATCCTCCAGCGAACCGCCGCCTCTTGTCAGCAGCAGCACATCGCAGAGCCCGGAGCGGTCGGCCGCCGCCAATGCTTCGACAATCTCCCCTTTCGCTTCGGGACCCTGGACCTTGGTCGGGAAGACGATGACGGGAATGGCCGGGAAACGGCGTTTGAGTACGGTCAGAATGTCATGGATGGCGGCCCCGGTGGGCGACGTGATCACACCGATGCAGCGCGGCAGGATGGGGATGGGTTTCTTGTGGGCGGCATCGAACAGTCCTTCCGCGGCCAATCGCTGTTTCAACACGTCGAACGCCCGGCGCAGTGCCCCGTCCCCGATTGGTTCCAGATAGTCGATGATGAGCTGGTAGTCACCCCGTGGTTCGTACAGGCTGACCTGGGCCTTCACCAGTATCTCGTCGCCGTTCTGCAGCGGGGAAGTAAGCGCGCGTGCCTGACCGCGAAACATCGCGCAGCGCACCTGCGCTTCGGCATCGCGGAGGCTGAAATAACAATGGCCCGAGGCGGCGATCATCAGGTTGGATACTTCGCCCTGCACCCAGACCAGGCCGAAGTGTGCGTTGAGCAGTGCCCGGGTCTCGCGATTCAGGCGCGAAACCGTATAGAACGTCACCTGATCCGAGACAACGTCGTCGTTCGGGGGGCTCATACGGGCCGCGGCAGGTTCGCTACTCGAGCGAGTTCTTGAAGCGATGGATCAGGCGCCGATCCTTCTTTGAAGGGCGGCCTTCCGGCGCTACGTCGAGGTCTTTTTCGTCACGCCTTCGAGCCAGTTCGGCTTGGCGCCGGCTCTGGCTTTCCGGTGTTTCCTGGTACAGTAAAACGGCCTCTTTGGCGGGCCCGCGCCGCGTGCTCAACGCGGTGACCAGGATGTCCCAGGTCAGGTGGTCTTTGCTGATTTCCAGCCGGGCTCCGATACCGATTTCTTTGCCAGGCTTCGCACGCTGACCGTTCAGATGAACTTTGCCGCCGGCAATCGCTTCATGCGCGAGTTGCCGCGTCTTGAAAAAGCGCGCGGCCCAAAGCCATTTGTCGAGTCGGACACCTTCCTCTCGTCCGGCGGCACTATGCTCGCGGCCGCGTTGGGATGCCGGCGCAGCCTTCAACTGGGAGAGGCAGGCTGGTTGATGGGAAGGCCGGCTTCCCTCCAGGCCTTGAAACCGCCGGCCAGGCTGCAGACCCGCGTATAACCGAGCTTCTGCAGTGTCTCCGACGCCAGTGCCGAACGGCCGCCGGACTGGCAATACACCAGGATTTGGGCCTCACGGCGCCCCTGGAACACCGGGTGCGAGTCGATGCTGAACTCCAGCACACCGCGCGGAATATTGATCGCGCCGGGCAGGCAGCCGGCGGCGTACTCCGCGGGTTCCCTCACGTCCAACACCAAAGCGGTTTCGAGCAGGCTGCATCCCGCGGCCTGGTCGACTTCGCGGATGTGCGCCTTGGCGGCAGCCACGAGATCCATGGGTGTCAAAGGCATAATGTTCGCCTTGTCAGTGCTACGCTGAGCGGGATTCCCCCGACGGGAACGGGGTTTGGGTGAAACGGGCCGGCGTCATCGCTCAAGCGGACCGGCGGAGGTCTTTGGGCAACGAGAAAACGACCCGCTCTTCGATGCCGGTCTTCTCGGTGATGGTCTGACCGCCCCATGCCTTGAGCTTTGCGACGACATTCTGCACCAGAATTTCCGGTGCGGACGCGCCGGCCGTGACCCCGACGCGCTGACTATCGGTGATCCAATCCTGTTGCAGTTCCCCGGCGTCGTCGATCAGATAGGCCTTCTTGCCCATCTTCTCGGCGATTTCCCGCAGGCGGTTCGAGTTGGCAGGATGACGTCGCACTGCGCCGCCAGTTTCTTCACCGCGTCCTGCCGGTTTTGCGTGGCGTAGCAGATATCGTCCTTCTTGGGACCAACGATCTGGGGGAAGCGCCGCTTCAGGGCATCAACCACCGCCTGGGTATCGTCGATGGACAACGTCGTTTGGGTCACATAGGCGAGGTTCGATGGATCCTTCACTTCCAGATTGGCCACGTCTTCCGGTGATTCGACCAGATAAATCCCGCCCTCGGGATTGCTGTATTGCCCCATCGTTCCTTCCACTTCGGGATGTCCGGCGTGGCCGATGAAGACGATCTCGCGTTGCTCCGCGGCGTGATGATGCACTTCGATATGCACTTTCGTCACCAGCGGGCAGGTCGCATCGAACACCTGCAGTTTCCGCTCCTTCGCTTCGTTCTGGATCTCCTTGGAAACACCATGCGCGCTGAAAATGACCGTGGATTTCTCAGGGACTTCCCAGAGTTCCTCGACGAACACGGCACCGCGCTCGCGCAGCCCGTCAACGACGTGCCGGTTATGCACGACCTCATGGCGGACATAAATCGGCGCGCCGAAAACTTCGATCGCCCGTTCCACGATCTCGATGGCGCGGTCTACGCCGGCACAAAATCCGCGCGGATTTGCAAGTACGATTTCCATAGGATCAATTGCCTAATTTCTGACTGAATTCGTAGGACATTGTCACATGTTGCCCAGGGTGAATCAACGCGGCAGGGGTTTCGTCCGCTGTTTCTGCCACAACACCTCCGTCCCCGCTTGCCGGGCCAGCACCCGCGCCACTACGAAAAGGAGATCCGACAGGCGATTGATATAGGCCAGCGACAAGGGATTGAGCGGCTCGATACGGGCGAGTCGGACCATCAGGCGCTCCGCGCGCCGGCACACGGTTCGGGCCAGGTGACAGGCGGCGGCCGTACTGCTTCCGCCCGGCAGAATAAAGTCTTTCAGCGGAGGCAGTTGCTCGTTCCAATGATCCAGCCAG
>JALORT010000151.1 GCA_025458755.1 Methylotetracoccus sp. | reverse complement strand
ACGAACCGCCGATCCGCAGCGCCCGCGATTCGAAAAAGTCTGGAAATTGATAAATCGGCAGGAAGATGACGAGGTAAGCGACGAATTCGATGAGTACCGCCGCCGCCAACGCCCAGTATTCCGTTCGCCTGACCAGGCGCAGCTCGTCCATCGACAAAAGGTGCACTTCTTCATCGGTGTGCACGAGCCGGATCGGCAGGATATGGAAAAACCAGTGGTGAAGCTGCTTCACGGAACCTTGAGATGTTTGGACACCATCGGATCAGGTCACCTGTCTCGCCGTCTTTCGGGCGGGATGATGCGGCGGCATCGACCCGGCCGGGGCCTTTACGCCGTGTCCTTCAGAAACGCCAACTCCGCAGTCGAGCGGGCGCGGGGTCGTTGATGTGCCCACCCATGGCCGACAATGTGCCCGAGACAGACGGTTCAGTCCGTCACCGCGCCGTTGCCGTCGATCTCCCGATGCAGTGCTTGAAACTCTGCGGTGAGCTTGTGGTCCGGAGCGTAGTGAATCAGCGGCTTAGACTCGTTGTGCGACTCGCGCACTTTGACCGACGGCGAGATTTTGCTCTGCAGCACCGGATGCCCTTCGGCGATCAGATCGTTGACCAGTTGCTGCGGCAGTGATGCCCGGCTCTGAAACTGATTGACCACGATGCCTTCCAGCGCCAAGGCCGCGTTGTGATCGGAGCGGATCTCGGCGAGCACGGCCAAGAGATTGTAAAGCGCATCGCGGGTGAAGGCGTCGCAATCGAACGGGATCAGACAGCTCTCGGCGGCGATCAGTGCAGACCGGCTGAAAAAGTTCATGACCGGCGGGGTATCGATATAAATCCTTTCGTACTGAGTCAGCGATTCCAAGGCTTCGCGCAGTTTATAGATCTTGTAACGTTGTTCGAGCCGGCTTTGCAGAGGTTCGAATTCCGGATGGGAAGGCAATACGTCGAGATTCTCGTACGGCGTTCGATGGAGGGCGCCTTCCAGGTGATTGTCCGAGGTGTTGCCGAAGATGTTAAGGCTGAGCGTCTGGCGGAAAAAATTGGCCAGCGTCGCGTCGGCATCGGTGACCTTTCGACCGAGCAGGTAATGGGTCGAATTGCCTTGTATATCCAGATCGACGACGAGGGTTCGCTTTCCTTCGGCGGCACTGATAGCGGCGAGATTGCATACGATGGTCGATTTGCCGACGCCGCCCTTTTGATTGAATACCACTCTGCGCATGGTGACCTCGAAAAGTAGGTGGTGACTCGCCGACCTTGGCGCGCCGCATCGATGCGAGCCGCGATCTCTGAATCAGCTTCAGATTTGCTGGAGCGTCCGGTATTCTAACCGGTTTTCGGCACCGATCGAACCCGCAGGAATGGACGAAGTATACAAACCGCAAGACATCGAGACCGCGGCGCAACAAGCCTGGGAGCAGCAGGGAATTTTCCGCGCGACGGAAGACCCGGCGCGGGACAAGTACTACTGCCTCTCGATGTTTCCGTATCCGAGCGGTCGTCTGCACATGGGCCATGTACGGAACTACACGATCGGTGATGTGATCAGCCGTTTCCAGCGGATGCTGGGCAAGAATGTGCTGCAGCCGATGGGGTGGGATGCCTTCGGTTTGCCGGCGGAGAACGCAGCGATGCAGCAAGGGGTCCATCCGGCCGGGTGGACCTACGAGAATATCGACTACATGCGGGATCAGCTGAAACGTCTGGGTTTCGGCTATGACTGGACGCGCGAACTGGCGACCTGCGATCCGGATTACTACCGGTGGGAGCAGTGGTTCTTCCTGCGACTGCTCGAAAAGGATCTGGTCTACAAGAAAACCTCGCCGGTCAACTGGTGCCCGAATGATCAGACGGTGCTGGCTAATGAACAGGTCATCGAGGGGTGCTGCTGGCGCTGCGACACGCCGGTCGTCCGCCGGGAAATCTCCCAGTGGTTCATGAAGATCACGGCCTACGCCGACGAACTGCTGAGCGATTTGGAATCGCTGCCCGGATGGCCCGAACAAGTGCGGGTAATGCAGCAGAACTGGATTGGCCGGTCGCTGGGCGTCGAACTCGAGTTCGTCGTCGAGGGCATGGTCGAACCGCTCCGGGTCTTCACGACGCGGCCTGATACCCTGATGGGGGTCACCTATGTCGCCGTGGCGGCGGAGCACCCGCTGGCCCGTCGGGCGGTGGAGTTGCGGCCAGCTTTGGCACCTTTCGTCGAAGCCTGCCTGCAGACCCAGTCCTCGGAAGCGGCGCTGGAAACGATGGAGAAGCGGGGCGTCGACTCCGGGTTCTCCGCAGTTCATCCGATCACCGGTGAGTCGGTGCCGGTCTGGATCGCCAATTTCGTGCTGATGAGCTACGGAACCGGTGCGGTCATGTCGGTACCGGCGCACGATCAGCGGGATTACGATTTTGCGAAGCACTATGGCTTGCCGATCAAACCGGTGATTTTTCCGCGCGACGGCAACGAGGTCGATCTCGAGGCGTCGGCGTTCGTCGAGCGCGGCGTGCTGGCGAACTCCGGCGAGTTCGACGGGTTGTCCTCCGAACAGGCCTTCGATGCCATTGCCGATCGCCTGGAGGCGCTCGGGAGCGGATGTCGCCAGGTCAATTACCGTCTGCGCGATTGGGGGGTCTCCCGCCAGCGCTACTGGGGGGCGCCGATTCCAGTGATTTATTGCGCGGACTGCGGGACGGTGCCGGTTCCGGACGATGAACTGCCGGTGTTGCTGCCGCAGGAAGCCGAGCTCGAGGGGTCGGGTTCTCCGCTGGCGCGGTTGGAGTCGTTCGTGCGCGTGTCGTGTCCCGGTTGCGGCCGGGAAGCGCGGAGGGAAACGGACACTTTCGATACGTTCATGGAATCTTCCTGGTACTTCGCCCGGTATACTTGTCCCGGCAATGCTTCAGCGATGCTCGATGAGCGGGCGAGCTACTGGCTTCCGGTCGATCAGTATATTGGTGGGATCGAACATGCGATCCTGCATCTGCTGTATTCGCGCTTCTACCACAAGCTGCTGCGGGACGCGGGGCTGGTGACTTCGGACGAGCCTTTCACCCGGCTACTGACCCAGGGTATGGTGTTGAAGGACGGCAGCAAGATGTCGAAGTCCAAGGGTAACACAGTCGATCCGCAGGAACTGATCGAAAAGTATGGCGCCGATACCGTCCGGCTCTTCATCATGTTTGCCGCACCGCCGGAGCAGTCGCTGGAGTGGTCGGACAGCGCCGTAGAGGGAGCCTCCCGTTTTCTGCGACGCCTGTGGAAACAGGTGGCCGCTCACATCAATGCCGGCCCTGCGCCCCAGTTGCGGACGGCGCAGTTGAGCGAGGCCCAACAAGAACTTCGGCGTCAGGTTCACGAGACGCTGCGCAAGGTCAGCGACGATATGAGCCGGCGCTACACGTTCAACACGGCGATCGCCGCCAACATGGAGTTGCTGAATGCCTTGGCGAAATTCGATGATGCGAGTCCGCAGGGGAGGGCGGTGCGGCAAGAAGCGCTGGAGTTGGTGGTGTTGATGTTAGCGCCGATGGTTCCTCACATCTGTCACCGCCTGTGGCAGGAATTAGGGCATCATGAAACGGTAGCGACCGCGGCGTGGCCCGGCGTCGATGAGTCGGCGCTGGTCCAACAGTCGCTGGAATTGGTGATACAAGTTAATGGCAAGCTGCGCAGCAAGATCGTGGTGCCGGTTGATGCGGGCCGCGCGCAGATCGAAGCCGCGGCGCTGGCCGATGCGACCGTGCAGCGCCACACCGACAGTCGAGTGGTGAAGAAAGTCATCATCGTACCGAACAAGCTGGTCAACATCGTCGTTTGACGGAGGTCTTTATCGTGCGTTTCTCCAAGCGAGCGATGCTCGCGCTCATAGTGTTGACCCTTTGCGGGTGCGGCTTTCATCTGCGCGGTCAGGTCGAGTTGCCGGAACGGGCGAAAGTGGTTTACCTGGAGGGAGTGGATCGAGGTCAGCCTTTCAGTCAGCAGCTGACGGAGTTGCTCGGCTTCGCCGGCGGGCGGGTGACCAACGACCGCAACGAGGCAGGAAGCGTGCTGCATGTGCTCCGATCCCTGCATGAACGGCGTCAGATCTCACTCAGCAGGGCGGGTAAAGCCAATGCGTTCGATCTGATCTACCGGATCGACTATGAGGCGGTCACGCCGAAAGGCGAGGTGTTGATCCCGCGCCAAGAGCTCGAGATTACCAGGCAATATTTCGTAGATCTCCGGTTCGCACTGGGTCAAGGCGAGCAGGAAAGCCAGCTCCGCACGGAAATGGAACAAGAAGCGGCCCAAGCGTTGCTGCTGCGGCTGCGTTATGCCGTGAAGGACGCCTCTCTCGCCAAGACGTGAAACTCGCTTCGCCGAGCGATTTGAATGTTGCCTTGCGCAAAGGGCTGGCCCCGGTTTACCTCGTTTTCGGTGATGAACCGCTGCAGTCCGCGGAAGCCGGTGATGCCATCCGCCAAGCCGCGCGCCTTGCGGGCTTCATCGAGTGGGAACTGTACTTCGTCCAGACGGGATTTACCTGGGGCGGGTTGCGCGAATCCGCGGACACTCTTTCCCTGTTTGGCGACAAGCGCCTGCTGGATGTGCGTTTTCCTGAGAAACCGGACCGTGAGGGCGCCGAGTGGGTAGCGGAATACCTGGAGCGCCCGTCTCCGGACTGCCTCCTTCTGCTGACTGCGGGCAAGCTTGCGGCTGAGGATCACAAAAAGGCCTGGTTTCGCGCGGTTGAACAGCGGGGGGTGGTGTTGCAGGTCCGCCCGCTGGAGGGCAACGCGCTGCTGCAGTGGCTGGATCGCCGGATGACTGCCAAGGGACTCTTGGCAGACCAGTCGGGACTCCGCCTGCTGGCCGCGCGAGTGGAAGGGAACCTGTTGGCGGCGGCGCAGGAAATCGAAAAACTGGCGGTGCTCTGCGGTGAAGGCCGGATCGAGGACGGCCAGATCGCCACTGCCGTAGCTGACGCGGCTCGCTACGATGTGTTCGACTTGGTGGATGCCGTGCTGGCCGATCGGTTCGCTCGAGCGCAGCGGATCTTGGAGGGTCTGAAAAGCGAGGGTGTAGCTCCGGCGATTGTGTTGTGGGCTTTAGCGCGGGACGCCCGGCAGTTGGCCACCGCCGCCTTTCACGTCGCCAAGGGCGAATCCCCCGCCGCGGTCCTGATGCGCCAGAAAATCTGGGAAAGCCGCCGTAATGCCTTGACCGAGGCACTGCGGCGGGTCGAAGTCCGCGGATGGCAGGATGCTCTGCTAATCTGCGCGCGGGCGGACCGCATCATCAAGGGACAGCAACAGGGAAATTGCGAATATTATTGTGCGAGCCATTCTTTCAATACAGTCAGTTAAATGTAAAAATACAAAGGGTATCTCAATTATGGTTATATCCCGAGATACCCTTTGTTCTGATTAAAAGGTTGATCCTGTCAATCTACCTCATTTTGGGTCAAAACGCAAATTATCAATCATTACTCCTCTGAGATCATATGCAGAACCATTGATCCAGATACCCCAGTCCCCGGTTCCGTCAATTGACATACCTGCTGTCAGCACGTCGAAGGTCATTGTGACCCAATTGCCACCTGTGGATGTCTGAAAGATATTGCCAAGGTATGGTGCAGTTGACCATCCCTTCAGGCATATACCTGCCTCGACACCCGGAGCGGGAGTTGTTATGCAAATGTCAATCTTGAGGACATAATTCCCGGGATTGGCCAGAGGAGGCCTGCAGTTGTTGTCCCAGTTCTGTGACCATGTCCACGCCCATCCCGAACCGGTAAGGCCGAGCATGGCTGCAGTGCCGTCAAACGGAACTGAGGGTGGACCGAAGGTGACAACCCCTCCCCATGTAGACTGCGTCGCGCCGCCACCGTTAAAATTAGTAATCATGATGGTCTGAGCGGTAATCGGGTCGGTACCGCCGAAGAAAATCGAAGGCAGAAGCCCCTGTTCACCCTCGTAGGTAACCATCGTGATCTGACCGTATCCTCCTGCTACATTTTCAGGTACATAGACCTCA
>JALORT010000150.1 GCA_025458755.1 Methylotetracoccus sp. | reverse complement strand
CTCCGCGTGAGGCGGCCGCACCCCGCACCAGATCGCGACAGCGCGCCGTACTCAAGGCACCAGCAACTCCGCGCCCAGCCACTCGACGACAAAGCGCCGATATTCCTCCGCTTTGGCTGTTTGGAGATGCTCGAGTGGATTGAAATCGTCCGTCAGGATAGTCCCCTGGGCGGGATCGATCTGCATCACCCGTTCTTTCAACCAGGCCCGTTGCTCCGGCGCAAGTGATGGCGCCGCCAAAGCGATGGGTTGGCTCGACGCGAGGAAAATGAAGTCGTTGAAATCGTCCCCGGGTTCCGAGACGAAAAGCGACACGTGCGGGTATACCGCGCCGACGGTTCGGAACACGGAGGCCAGGGCGGGATTTCGGCCCTGGTGGGCAAAGGCGACAAAATTCAGGGCGAGCATTCCGCGCGCCGACAGCAGGCCGCGTAACTGCGAAAGCGCCTCCAAGGTCAACAAATGCGACGGCTCGGAGCCACCGGTAAAGCAGTCATGGATGATCAGATCGTAAGGGCCCTGTAAGCGGCGCAGCTCATACCGCCCGTCGCCGACGCGAACCTCGCCGGTGGGTACAAAGCCAAAGAAATGCGTGGCCGCATGGGCCACCGCCGGGTCGATTTCGACGGTATCCGTGTCGATACCGTAGTGTTGCTTGAGCGCCATCGCCATATGGCCGGCCCCTTGACCGATCAGCAACGCGCGCCGGACTGAAGGCGCCATCGCCGGAATGAGCTGCACGATCTTCTGATACGTCAGTTGATTGGCGCCGGTGGTCAGGCTGGCCGCACCGATCATCGAGGCATCCGAGGTCAGCAGGCGGAGATGATGTTCCGGCTGATCGATCACCCGCACCCAGCCGTACAGGCTTTCGACCTCGGAGCGGACCTGGAATCGACCGCCACCGGTCTCGTCCCGTCCGGCACCGAGGATCAGGGCCGGCAGGGGCAAAGCCAGCAGCAGCACCGGCAGCGGACCCGCCCATACCACGCGTCGATCCGGCTGTTGGAACAGCGTTGCCGCGACGCCCAACACCAGCAGCGTGACACTCAGACCGACGAGGATCGCGCGTGAACCCACCAGCGGGAAGAGTAAGAAGCCCAGCAGCAGCGTACCGATCACGCTGCCGAGGGTGCTGACCGCGTAGATCGAACCCGCACTGGTCCCGACGCCGTCCAGCCGCGAGGTGGCCAGCTTGATGGCGAACGGCCCGACCATCCCCAGGAAGGTGAGGCTCGGCGCGAACAACACCAGCGCGCTGACGAAGGCGCCCGCACGCAAGCCCAAGGGATCGGTCGCCAACAGTACCGGTCGGGCGGCCCAGGGAATACAGAGTACCGCAACACCGGCGAGTGCGATGATCAGGGGCAGACCGACGGCCTCCGCCCGATCGGCCCAGCGCCCACCGACGAAGTAGCCGCACGCCAGAGCGATCATCGTGACCGAGATCAGCGATGACCACACGTAAAGGCTGGTGCCGTAGAACGGTGCGATCACGCGCGTGCCGAGCAGTTCGATCACCATCACGGCAGCCCCGGTCACGAAGACGGTCAGATACAGGCCGGTGCGCGCAAGTCGGGTCGGGCGTAGGGCAGTCATCCGGAATTGCCTCGGTACATGGTTAGGTTTGAACGGTGCCGGTCGGCGTCAGTGCAGAGCCTGGGCAGACCGCAACGGCATGGGGGGGGCACATCGTTCAGGGAGACACCAGCGAACCGCCGACCTGGCCATTCACATCCACCCAGAAATGCGGCAGGCCCAGTGCTTCAAGCCAGGCCGGACCCTGCTCCTCCTTCAGCATGGCGATGGTCGACGCACTGCCCGCCACGACGCACAGCTCACCGACTACGCTCACGGCGGCGAGGTGGCGGACCGGCCAACCCGTTTTCGGGTTCAGCACGTGCGCATAGCGGACCCCGTCGACCACGATGCACCGCTCGTAATCCCCGCTGCTGGCCATGCCCCCACCGCTCAAGGACAGCCGCTGAATTACGCCGACCGGGTTGCGGGGATGGCGGATGCCGATCCGCCAGGGACTACCGTCCGGATGGGGGCCGATGACCTTGATGTCGCCGCCCAGGTTGATGAAGCCGTGGCGCACGCCGGCGTTCCAGCACAGCGCCGCGACCCGATCCGCCGCATATTCCTTGACGACTCCGCCGAAGTCGATCTCCATGCCCGGTAGCGGGAACTCCAGCAGCGGCGGGAGCCAATTCACTTTGTCCCAACCGACTTGCTGCAGCAAAACGCGAACCCGCTCCTGGTCCGGGAGCGCCCCCTGATCGAAGCGCCAGACGCGGCGCAGGATGCCGGAGGTGATGTCGAACAGCCCGTCGCTTTCCCGGTGGGCGGTGGCGGCATAATTCAACAGCCCCGCGGTTTCGTCGTCGACGGTAATCGAGCCTCCCGTCGCCGCCACCCGGTTGATCTCGGACAAGAAGCTGTCGCTCCGGTAGCGCGAATAAAGGGCCTCAAGCCGCTCGACATCGGCGATCACGAGCGTGGCGACGCGCCGCCCTTCGGCGGCATTCGGGGTATAAATCTGAAGATCGCAGGGCGAGCCCATGGCTTTGAAGGACCGCCTGAGATAGCGCAGTTGCGGCATGTTCAAGGCCTATCGTCGGCCTGCGGCAGGCAAGTACCGCAACGGACTCTTGGCCGCTTGAATCGACCCATCGCGGGCACCCCCCATCCCCTTCGCGGTGCCTCAGGCCGTCACGCGGAGCCGGGGTGTGTCGAGGGGAACGATCGGTCGAGCATCAGAGACGATCTCGCGCACACTCAGAAGTGTAAGGTCCAAGTCGCGGCCAGGGTGCCCTGGGGCTTGAGCTGATAGCCGTTGACATTGGTTTCCACCGGCTCCAGCCATTCGACGCTGAGGCTGTTGCCTTTGAGTTCCCCGCTCTTGATGTCCACGTTCAAACCGAATCCGACATCCCAGAACTGGCCGCCGTAATTCGCCGGTACGTCCATCGGACCGATGATCGTGCTGCAGCACTTATATTGCCCGACGATGGGGTATTGCCGGGTGTACATACCGCGGACATTCGCGGACAGCCAATCGAGAATCTGGTAGCTGCCCCACGCGGTCGACTGGACGGCATCGCCAAGTCGATAACCCTCCTCGTTCTTGTCGTCGCCGCGGATCGTCCCGGCGAACTGAGCGCCCCAGGAAAATCGATCGAGATAACCCGTGTAGGTCAAATTGGGCCGGAAATCCCACGTCCCGCTCCCGAGCTGCATCATGTAGTGGGTGTAGTCGCCGCCGGCGATGCGTTGCGTCGTGTCCCCGGTGGGCGCGGTAAAGCCCAGCGTCAGATGCATGCGGTGCTGGGGAATGTCGAACAGCTTCACTAATCCGTAGAAACCGGTATCGCCCCAGCCCCCGCTGGCCATGGGACGGCCCAGATGACTGCCGTGGCCGCTGTGACCGGTGTTACCGAAGTCGCCGCCTTCGAGCTCCCGGAACGTCATGTTCATGTCCATGAACATCGGCATGATCATCAGGTTCAGCCAGTCGGTCGGCGCGTACATGATGTCCAGCATGTGCATGTGCATGTTCATCTCGCGCGGCGCGAGGGCGCATGGAACACCGACGCCGCAGCCGTTCGCGACGATATCGGCATCACCGACTGGGTGCGACCCGTTCAGAAAGTTCCCGCTTTGCGAGGCCCAGGTGTAGCGATAGCCGACCATGAAGTCGTCCGGCTTGTGCATCATGTGGGCGAACATGACGCCGGCTGGAAAGGGGCTTCCGGCGTGACCGCCATGCCCCTCATGACCGCCGTGCCCCTCGTGTCCTTGATGGTCGGCATGTCCCATCGCGGCATGATCCATCTCGTCATCGGCGCGTTTCGACCCGGCATGGGTGTAATATTCCGCGCCGGCCTGGACCTGGACCCCGCGGGCGAACTGCTTGCTGATCGTGATGCCGCCGCTCAGCGCGCCGAAACCGGAAAGCCGGTAATCGCTGGACCAATTCCTGGGAAACAGCAGGCCGCTGGTATTGCCACCGACCGCGTTCAAGTAGTCGGCGAACGACAGGCTCTGGTCCAGCACGTAGTAGGCGCTGTAGAAATGTGCCGCGCTCTGTGTGTAGTACCGGACCTTCGGACGAATCACCCAACCGCTGCCGATCGGTTGGCCCCAGGCTGCTTCGAAGGTGTGGGCGTTGATGCCCCAGCCGTCGTGGTAGAACCGGTAACTGGCGTGCAACGCGCCGTCGACGCTGTCGAAGTAACGGGCATAGCGCGTGTTGAAGGTCACCTGATCCCGAAGGCTGGGCCGGTTGTCGAACTTGGCGACGGCGAGTGACGAATAGAGCCCAGTTTGAGGATTCGGCGAATTCAGCTGTGGCGCATCAACTGGGGCGAAGAACAGGGACTGCTTGTAAGGATTCGAGAGATAGCCGCTGCTGGTCGTATAGCCCAAGTTTGCCTCCAGCATGGATTTTTTGTCCAGCACCTGAACCAGTCCCACGCCGAATGAGCCGTCCTGCCGGTTCCCGCTGACGGTGGCCGGATTCGGTGCGGCGCTGCCGACGACACTGTACGCGAAGCGCTGCGCATTGATGGCGCTGTTGGTGTAGGAACCGCCTGCGGTCAGCGTCGTGGTCTTCTGATTGAAATCCATGCGCCCGCCGAGGTTGACGAACCAGACGTCGAAGTCATTTTCTATCGACACGCCGCCGCCGCCGTCGATCGCCGCCTCGTCCCACTCGTAACCCAACCGGAAGTCGCCCTGGCGGCGTGTCTCCGGGGAAGCGTATGCCATGACCTGAACGGTCTCGGCGATGTCGTACTGCTTGAACGTCTCGGGGTCGACGAAGACCCCGACGCCTTGGGTCGGATCAAATTTGGTCAAGGGGTTGCCGACCGACCAGAACACCGACGCGCCAGTGATGTTGTCGGTGCGGGTGAGCGCGGATGCCGGGGATGCGGCGATCGGTGTCGCCCCCGACCAGGTATCCTGCGTGTAGTTGAATACCAGCCGAATGCGATCCATCAAGCGCGTTCCGAAGTACGCCTGTAGCGAATCGACGCCAATGCTGTTACCGGTTTCCCGAAAACGGCTGTGCGTGCCGCCGCCCTCCTGGTAACGGCCATACTGCACCCCGCCTTCGTCACCCTCCGCGGCCTGAACCGGAGCATGTGTCAGGCCGGGCAAGGCCAGTGCAGCAACCGTCAAGGCCTGCAGCGAGGGATTGGCCGGTGCCGTCAGGCGGGATGCGGCCGTCTCGCGCGATGAACCGAGCTTGTTCTTCAGCCGACAAAAAGCCGCGCGCACCCGGCGCCGCAGCGGAAACAACGGACTCACAGCGATTCAGGCGCCGAGCCACGGCGGGACTTGATCATCGATGGCGGGTCAGTAGCAACCGCAACCCGCCCCGGCGCCGGTCGCCTCACCCCAACCGGCGGCGGCTTCGCGACTGCGGTAGGCATGTACGCGCAGCATGGTCTGGGCGGGGTCGGGTTCCAAGGCCATATGGGGTTTGGCGAGATAACCGCGCTCCCACGGGGAGACTTCGGCACAGCCCGTGATCAGCAACGCCGCGACCCACGACGCGGCGGTGCAAAGCGGCATGATTTTCTTCATCTGAACGTCTGGCGAGCAAGGCGTAACATCAGTCAGGGGTTTTCCGCCAGCAGGCGTTCGACGACGTCGCGAACCTTATCGGCCTCCCCGGGCCGGAAGCCGAGATGGACATGGCGAACGACGCCTTTGCGGTCGATCACATAGGTGGACGGCATGGCCTTGACGCCGAAGCTCTGTGCGCAGCTCTTATCGGCGTCCATGGCCACGGCGAACCGAGCCGGACGTTTGCCGAGAAAATCCTGCGCATCCGCGGGATCTTCATCGATGTTGACGCCGACGACCTGAAGCCCCTGATCGCGCAGCTCGCGGTCCAGGTTGTTCATGAACGGGAACGACTGCGCGCAAGGGCCGCACCAGGACGCCCAGAAGTCGACATAGACCACCTTGCCGCGGAGCTGCTGCAGGTCGACCGCCTTGTTACCGCCGAAGGGTTTCAAGGT
>JALORT010000149.1 GCA_025458755.1 Methylotetracoccus sp. | reverse complement strand
CGCCCAGCTCCGCGTAGCTGAAAGCACCGGCCAAGGACAGGAGACCGCCGAAAATCCAGACGAAGAATACCCCTTCGACCGAACCGATCTCCCGAGCGATCGTCGAGGGCACCAGGAATATCCCGGTGCCGATCACCGTGCCAGCAAGCAATGCGCCGGCGGCGAGCCAGCCCAAAGCGCGCTCGAGCTCCGGGCTTGCCGGTCGGCGCCGGGGCCTCGCGGCGTCCTCGCTCACGCCAGCACTTCGGCCATGGGGCGGTACACGGGTTCGCTGCTCATAGCCGGTTCTCGATCACCAGGAACCACGGACGACGTTTCATCGGCTGCAGATGCCCTTTGGCAGTCAGGGTCAGCACAGTTTTCGAGACCGAATTGCGGACATTCCCGCCGATGACTTCGAGCGTCGTGCCCTGCCGCGCCACCACAATATCGCAGTGAAGCTTGTTGTTTTCCAGGAACATCGCATCCGAGGCCCCGCGGATCATCGGGGCACCGTAGTGCTCCCGTGTAGCGCAAATCAAGTCTCCGGGCGCCGGCTTGTAGTCATTAATCCCGTGCGCCACGAAGCTGCGCTCCGGACCGCCAGGATCGCCGATGATGTGTTTCAAATAGACCCAATGCGCACGAGACGGCGGGAACAGATACGCCGGAACGCCTGCCATCTGCATCACATAGCTGATGAAGGCAGCCGACCACGGTTGCTTGCAGTCATTGCCGTCCAGCCCCGGCATGTTCACCGAGCGCCAATAGGCCGCCACACGATAGACGTGACTCTCGTCATCTTCCCAGAAACCCACATGCGGAATACTTTCCTCGTCACCCTGAAAAACGATGCGCTGCTGACCGAAGTATTCCCACTCCCGCTTCGCAACGGCAAGGATTCTGCGGGTCATCGCGGAGACGGGGCGCATTTTTTCGGCGGATTCCGGCAGCCGCGGCACGCTCACCGGCGGCGGCGCTTTCAGCGGCTTCTTACTCGGCCCGCCGCAGGCGGTCAGCGTGAGATAGGCGACCACAACGATCCCCAAGGGCTTCCACATAAGACAATCCTGAAATGGCTTGAAGAATTAGAGAATCCAGTCTACGGGAAGCAAATTTTCGGCCAACCGTTGTTAACGTGGCGGTCTTCTCGTCTGTTGGAACCAATTGCGGTAACTCTCCATGCGCGCCCGCTGCTCCGCAGGGGCATGCCGCCGACAGCTTCCATACTCGGCACTGCCGGGCGTAGCCCCCCACCGCACCTCGACGCAGTCGTTGGGGTTGTAACCGACTTCGAACGCCGTCTGACGATCGAAAATTTCAGCCAGGATCAACCGCTGCGGAGTACCGTCGCTCCGAGTGTAGGTGATTTCACGCGTTTGCAGACTTCGCCGGTGCAGTTGCTCGATCTCCTCCCGCACCACGTCGGGTGAACGCGCGCCCAGCACATAGAGTTCCGGATAGAGCACAATACGCTCCGGCAAGCGCGTGAGAACCTTCATCGCGATCAATAGCCGCATGTCCCGCGATGGCGTCGCGTAGTCCTCCCACGGACCGACCGTCTCGAAAATCGCAGCCCCCGAGGGCATCGGGATCACCGCGCGCGGGTTGCGCCGGAAGTAGCCTTCGCCGTTGTCCACCGACTCGATGCGTGTCACCACCTGTTCCACCAGCGCATCGAGCGTGGCCAGATAGGCCTGCCCCGGATCGAGTCCGCGCGGATTCATCAGTCTGCCGACATGCACATAGAACTCGTCCGTGCCGAGATGGGCCTGCTCCAGTGAGAACGCCGGAAAGCGGGGATCATCGGCCAGCTCGCCGTTCGATAACAGCCGCAGGGGTCCGGAGCCATCGAGCGACCGGGTCAACGGCCGGAACGCTTTGAAGCCGGGACCCGCACTCCGGATGTCACCGGCGAACAGAAAGGTTCCCTCCCAGAACCGCTTCCGGGTCACCGAGTTGTCCGGCTGCGCATCGACGGCCAGCAGCAGCCCAGTTTGACCGGGCTGCTGCGGAATCCATTTCACGAGCACCAGCACATGGCCGTAGGGATCCGCATAAACCGTTCCCGGCCACAGCGCGTTCCGTTCCAGCGGGATCGGATAGAAATCCGTCTGCTGGTCGGCCAGCGCGGTCCGCGCGCTGCCCGAATGTACGGTATCGACCAGCTTCCGGGCTACGTTGCGAAACACGTCCGCCGAAGCAGGCCGGCCGACGAAGCCCTGTTGGATCAACGGGGCGCCGCAGCGAGGCGGAGCAGCGGATGAGCCGCGGCTGCAGGCTCGGAAGGCGATCGGGAGGCCGAGCTTCCAGGCGAAATAAGTCCGGAGGAAGTACGGCAAGTCGGCACAATCCGGGGTGGCCACCAGCCGTCGGTCCTCACGGTAACCCAGGTAGTCGTGAAGAAAGTTGCGTTCGGCGTTCCGCAGCACGGGTTCCAGCGACGGAAAGCTCATGCTCTCCGCGGGCGGCGCATCGAACAGTTTCTCAATCCAGGCCGCATAAAGCGCCTCGGTCGACCGATCCCAGCCGTCGACGGAGCGCTGCCCTGCCGTCAACTCCCGGCAGGCGACCATGCGGCCGCCGCGCCGCACTTCGACACGCCATATCCCCGGTTTCGCGAGCGGGAGGTCCGCCTCGAGGCTCCACGGCGGACCCCCCCGTGCCGTGGCGCGCAAGATCCTGCGCCCACCCCCCTGATCGACGACCGAGACTTCGTCCGCCGCCGCATCGGTCGACACCGCGAACACCCGGACCCCCTGACCCGCATCCGGCAACCGCGGAGAAAACCAGATCGCCGTGTCCCCGCTATCATCGCAGACCGCAGCAGTGACGTCGGCCGCCGCGGCCAGCAGAGAGCACGCGGTGATGACCGTCCAAGCGAGCGCCGCGTGGCGCTTCCATCGCACCCGATTATCGCGCATACGCGCACCGGCTCGAGCCGCAGAACACAGAAGCGTTGCCGGGGTACGAATCGCAGTATCGTGGGAGTGTGGCGTGCTCATGAGTCCGCTGTTCCAGAAGGGCTTAGCCAACAACAAAGGTGAGCCTATCTTCACATCTCGGAGACTGCCTGTCGATCGGTCGGCTCACGCGACGCTGCTTCGAGTTTGGACTGTTTCGCGCGCGGGTCGTTTTTGCGTTACAGTCTAATCCTGCTCGAAGAACCTCTGCCGAAATGCCGACGCCGCATCCAACGCTCAAGCTCATTTTCGACGCGTTGGCGTTCGCCGCGGAAAAACACCGCGATCAACGGCGGAAGAATGCCGAAGCGTTTCCGTACATCAACCATCCGATCGCAGTGGCGCATGTGCTGATCCACGACGGCGGCATCTCCGACCCGGTCGCGATTTGCGCCGCTTTACTGCACGACACGCTCGAGGACACCGCAACGACTGGCGAAGAAATCGAACACCGATTCGGTCCAGCCATCGGCCGGGTCGTTCGGGAAGTCACCGATGACAAAAACCTGAGCAAGCCGGAGCGGAAACGACTCCAGGTCGCGCAGTCCTCCGGCCTGTCCGGCAGCGCCAAGCTGGTCAAACTGGCCGACAAAATCTGCAATCTGCGCGATATGGCGGATGCACCGCCGGTCGGCTGGCCCTTGGCGAGGAGACAGGAATATTTCGACTGGGCCAAGGCCGTTGTCGACGGACTGCGCGGTGTGAATCCGCGGCTGGAAGCCGCTTTCGACCAGGCCTATGGACGCCGTCCGGTCTGATGCGCCCGCCGAGTCGACGGGAGACGGGAGACGCGACCGAAAATGAACTCTTCGCCCCACCAGCCTTGTGTTTGCGGCAGCGGGCGCGACTACGCCACCTGTTGCGGGATTTTTCACGCCGGAGAGCCCGCACGCAGCGCGGAAGCGCTGATGAGGTCCCGTTACAGCGCCTACGTCTTGGGTATCGAAGCGTATCTGCTCGCAACCTGGCACCCCGACACCCGTCCCGAGCGCGTGGAGCTCGACATCGAGCCCCGCCCTTCCTGGCTGGGACTCAAGGTCACGCAGGTCCGTCTACTTTCGCCTGATTCGGCCATCGTGGAGTTCGTTGCACGTTACAAACTGCAAGGACGCGCTCATCGCCTGCATGAAATCGGCCGCTTCAGTCGCCGCGAAGGCCGTTGGTTTTACCTGGAGGGAGAATTTCCGGCGGGAACCTAGCACCGCAAACACCGGCTCGCGCCGAGCGGCGGGATTGCGGCGGACACAAGATAAAGGCCCCGCCGCCTGACTGGGTGGGACAAAACCAGGCGCGAGGCGCGGACCGTTGATAAAGCGGTCACCAGGAAGTATAGACTACGCGTCAAATCTCGCGATCCCGGACCGCCATCGCCGGCCGATGTCCGCCGGAGACCGGCTGGTTCCCCAGTGCTCCCCGCCATGATCGCATTGTTGATCGGGCCCGGCTAAGCGCCGAACAGCCGATGATCGATCAAATCGCAGAGACAGTGAGTGATCAACAAATGCGCCTCCTGAATCCGCGCCGCGGATTCCGACGGCACCCGCAACTCGGCGTCGGACTCGATCAGCAGCGAGGCCAGCGCGCCGCCGTCGCGGCCCGTCAGTGCCACGATGGTCATCTCGCGGTCATGTGCCGCATTGGCCGCAGCCAGGATGTTGGCCGATTGGCCGCAGATCGAGTAGAGCAGCAGCAGGTCACCGGGCTGACCCAGCGCCCGGATTTGCTTGGCGAATGTCTCCTCGAAACGATGGTCTTGGGCGATCGCGGTCAGCGTCGAGGTGTCGGTGCTCAATGCAATCGCCGGCAGGCCCGGACGCTCCTGCTCAAAACCGTTCAGCATCAACGCCGCGAAGTGCTGCGAGTGGGCGGCCGAACCCGCGTTACCGCAAGCCAGAATCTTGCCGTCGCCAAGCAAACAATCGGCCAACTTATTGGCCGCCGAAGCAATGCTTTCGGACAAATAGTCGAGCAGCCCCTGCACCGTCGATAAGCTGGCGCGGATATGATTGTCGAGTCGTTCCTGGGTTTTCACCGCGTCACCGGTCCTGGATGGCGTCTTTGATCCAGACGAAGTTGCACGTTTCGTTGGCCAACGGTTCCACACCCACCACATCGAATCGCGCGGGCCCGGTGATGCGCTGGCTGCACAGATACCATTGGGCGGTCGCTGTCAGCCGCGCCCGCTTTCTGGCATCGATGCTCTCGAGCGGCCCGCCGTAACGGCTGGCGCCGCGGTATCGCACCTCCACGAAGACGACGGTGCCGCGCTCGTCCATCACCAGATCGATCTCACCGTAACGGCTGCGAAAATTTCGGGTCAGACAGCGTAGCCCCTGCCGCTCCAGAAACGACAGAACCCGATCTTCGGCGTCGCGCCCCTTCTTGAGATGCTCGGTGCGGCGTTCCGACCCCAACGCCGTCAACGGCGTTCCGGCTCGGCCGGGCGCAGAATCGGGGCAAGGCCCCGCATCTGCGGAATACCACCCTCGAATTGGGCGCATTCGAGCTGGCGCTGCACTCGGTTGCCTTGCTGCACAGTCAACAGACCCGTGGCGCCATCGAACAGATGACCCCGAAAACTGCCGATGGGCACCATGTCCTTGCCTAAACGGTAGGCGTCGATCCCCAGCGCAATCAGCTTGACAAAGTCGGGCGCGGTCTTGTCGATCTCATTCTGCAGGGACGCAGCGGACAGCGGTCCCGCATCGGATGCGTGTAGCAGCCACGGAATGTCGCAGAAGTAGATGCCGTCCAGATCCTGGTCCTGGCGCGGGTCCGACCGCCCGGTGAATACGTGAGATGTAGCATAAATCGGGAAGGACGACAGGTTGTTGGCATTGAACTGGGGCTTGATCAGGCGGCCGTCTTGCGCGTTCGCAATCAGGAAGATGAAATCCACGGTTCGCGGCGCCGCCGCAGGCCCCGCCGCCGCGTCCGGCGTGGCCCCGATGACCGCGGCGACCGCCTGTACCGGCTGTGAATAGTCGACACTGTTCGGAGCATAGGCCTTGGTCGCAACCACCCGACCGCCCAGGTTCTTCCAATAGGCGGAGAAATGGTTCGCCAGGCGTTGCCCAAACGGCGAGGAGGGCGCCAGCAGGACCGCCT
>JALORT010000148.1 GCA_025458755.1 Methylotetracoccus sp. | reverse complement strand
TGATCGCGGCGGCGAGTGCCATGGCGCGATCGCGCGACGACTTATAGTGCAGGTCGTTGGTGCATTGAGCCAAAACCTGGACACCGGTGTACTGCACCTTGGTCGGCTTGTTGGTCGCGCGTTTCAGTGCTCGCGCCTGCTCCACCATGATGCTGCCGCGCCGTTTGATTTCCTGATCCAGCGTGGCGGCATGCAGTCGACTGTAGATCGGGAATCCGAGGTGGCCACCTTTCAGGTTGTAGCCGAGCCTACGGAAGTAATAGTAAAGCGCTTGGTCGGCATAGTTGTCGCCATGAACACGTCCGTCGGAGATGATGTCCAGTCCTGCATTTTCCTGGTCGCGGGCGATGGCGCCGACGGCGTCCTCCAAAGCTTCGCGGACCAGTGCATCCGGGGGTTCCTGGTCCCCGGTAAATGCCCGTGCGAATTCGGCGTCCCACCACCGGGGGTTCGGGTAGTTGCCGACCATGCTGGTCGGGATCGTAATTTCCTGGCCGCGTATTCTCATGATCGCCTCCTCCTTCTTCACGTCTTTGTGGCTTTGATTAGTCCTGTCGCTCAAGCCCCGGCTTCCAGCCGCACTCGAAACCGAAGGCTGTGATCTAGAAAATACGCCGTTGTCTTTCAGTTGACAATAGGTACTTGTGCATCCAGTCCGTTTGTGTGCCCGGGCGTTCCCTGTCAGCTACAACCGGTGAGTAGGGAGTGCCCGCGCCCCGGGGTTCGGGAAGCCGTTCAGCGGGCAGGATGCGGGGTGCCTCGAATCAAATCGGCCGCCTTCTCGGCGATCATGATGGTTGGTGCATTGGTATTGCCGCTGACAAGGGTCGGCATGATCGAGGCGTCCACGACGCGCAGCCGTTCGATCCCGTGTACCCGAAGCCGGGCATCGACGACGGCCATCGCATCCGTTCCCATTTTGCAGGTACCGGCCGGGTGCCACGTGGTGGACGAGGTGCGGCGGACGAACGACTCGAGTTCCGTGTCGCTGCGGGCGCTGACTCCGGGTGCAACCTCGAGCCCACGGATGTGGCCGAACGCCTTGGCATAAAGAATCTCGAGGTTCCAGCGGACGCCGGCGACCGCGCACCGTATATCGTCCGGCACGCTGAGGTAGTTGGGGTTGATCAGAGGCCGGTCAAGCGGGTCCGACGAAGCCAACGTGACCTCGCCGCAACTCAGCGGTCGATTGATGTAGGAGGTGAGCGTGATGCCGTGCCGTGCGGGGGCGCCGGCTTCCGGGTAATCCGGCGAAAGGGTCATCAGGAAAAACAGCTGCAGGCCTGGAATTTCCTCTTGCGGATGACTTCTGACGAAGGCTCCAGCCTCGAGAAAATTCGAACCGAGGATACCTGTTCGGTCCGCTTCATAGTCCCGTCGGGCGGCGGTCTTCTGTTCATCGGACAACGGGGCGAAGGTCAGCGGTTCGGTGATCTCGCATCTCACGCGGGTGTGAAGATGGTCCTGCAGATTCTGGCCGACGCCGGGTAGATCCAGACCAACCGGAATACCCAGCCGCTTCAACGCCGCCGGCGGCCCGATACCGGACAACATCAGCAGCTGCGGCGAGCGGAGCGCTCCACAGCAAAGGATGACCTCGCCTGAGGCCTCCGCGCGCGCGGCTGCACCGAAATGGAGATACTCAATGCCGACGGCACGCCTGCCGCTGAATCGAAGTCTGGTCACATGGGCATGCGTCAGCACCGTCAGATTCGGCCGCGCGCGGGCGGCATGCAGATAGGCATCGGCAGCGCTGCACCGGGCGCGGCGGCTTACGGTGGCCTGCAATGGACCACAGCCTTCCTGGAATGCGCCGTTGAAATCCGGGTTGTAAGGTATGCCGATCTCCCGTGCCGCGTCCAGATAGAGCGCGACCAGCGGGGTCCATCGCGGATGGCTTTCCACGGTCAACGGTCCCGCATTGCCATGGTAGCGGTCGGAAAAGCTACGGTTGTTCTCGGCCCTCACGAAATAAGGCAGCACGTCCGCGTAGCCCCAGCCCTCGTTACCGCGGTGAAGCCATTGGTCATAGTCGCCGCGGTTGCCGCGGATATAGATCATGTAATTGATGCTGCTCGAGCCGCCGAGCACCCGTCCTTGGGGGATGAAGATCCGCCGCCCGTTCAGCTGCGCCTGGGGTAGCGTCCGGTCCGCCCAGTCGCATGGGCTGTCCTGCAACTGAGCGTAGAATGCGGGGGTCCGGATCAGCGGTGAGCGGTCTTCGCCACCGGCTTCGACCAGCAGTACACGGCAGGCGGGATCTTCGGTCAAGCGGTTGGCCAACACGCAGCCGGCCGAACCGGCGCCAATGACGATGTAGTCAAACACGGTGTGCTTCCCTATCAACGATGCCGTTGGCCGGGGGCGGCCCGGATTCCGCGCGCGCACACTCCTTTGGGAGAACCGGACTGCTGTTACCGGCCATACCGCTGCCAATGATGCTCGAACAGAGTGTTCTCGCTGATCGGTCGCACAGCGATCGGGCGTGAGACCCAGGTCAGATTGATGAAGTGCCGCGCATTCACATTTTCGGTCGTGATGTTACCGCCCCATGTGCCGCAGCTCAGGCTCAGCGTATATGGCAAGCCGTTGCGCGGGCTGCCGGCGCCTTCGTTCAAACTCTGATTCACCAGGACGCGTGCGGTCTTGGTGCCGAACGCCAGTGCCATCGCGTGTTCCTCGGACCGGGTGTGGATCCCGCAGGTATGGCCGCGTCCCTGGTAGTCGGTGATGGCATTGACTTGCCGCACGGCGTTATCGATGCCGCCTTCGTAGCGGTACAGCGCCAGAACCACCGAGAGTTTCTCCCCGGAAAACGGGTGGTCGGACCCCGTGCCTTCCTCCTCGACCACCAGAAAGCGGGTCTGATCGCTGACGGAAATCCCGGCCAGGTGCGCGATCTCAGCGGCCGATTTCGCGATTACTGCCAGCGATGGGACGGGTGCACCCGGTTCGGGCCACATCAGTCGTTGTAGCGCCGCCTTTTCTTCGGCGGTGCAGAGGTGGGCGCCTCGGGCGATCAGACCGGCCGTCAAGCGATCATAGATGCTCGCCGCCGCGACCACGGCATTGTCGGCCAGGCAACTGGTCGCGTAATCAAACGTTTTCGCGACCGCAATGGTACTCGCCGCGTCCTCGAGGTCCGCCGTCTCGTCAACCACATGCACCGCATTGCCGACCCCGACGCCGTACGCCGGAGTGCCAGAGCTGTATGCCGCCTTGACCATAGCCTCACCGCCGGTCGCTACAATGAGGTCGGCCTGGCGCATCAGTTCCCGGGTTTTCGCCAGCGACGGATGATCCACCACCTGGATCAGATCTGCCGGAGCGCCGACGCGTTCGCACGCCTCGCGCATGAACCGGACTGCGAGTTCGGTGGTCTTCCGGGTGCGCGGGTGCGCCGCGATGATGATGGCGTTGCGACCCTTCAGCGCGAGCAGGGTCTTCAAGGGCGGCGTGGCATCGGGTCCGGTGGTCGGAATCAGGGCCGCGACGACGCCGACCGGCTTGGCGATCTTGACCAAGCCCTTTTCCGGTATTTCCTCGACGATACCGACGGTTTTGACATTCGCGATGTCGGCGAGGGTGCCGATGACACGGTTGCGAATCTTGGTGACCTTGTCGGCATAATTGCCAAAGCCGCCTTCGTCGACCGCCAGCTTCGCCAGAACTTCGGCGCGGTCTTGGCGCACCACCGACCAGGCAACCGCCGTGGTCAATTCATCCACCCGTGCTTGGGAGTAATTCTCGACCGCAGCCTGCGCCCGCCGCGCGCGCTCGATGAGTACGCCCACCGCCTGTTCATCACTCGAAGCATCCTGAGTCATCGTCGCCCCCTCACAGGTGGATCAAAAAGGACCCGTCTTGCCTGGGCGTTTCCGTATCGCCTCCGTGCCAGTCTCCATGTGCCGTGGGTGCGCACTCAGTCGGCAGGTTCGCGTCGACGGAGCGGCATCCGGCTGGCATTGATGCGCTGCAACCAGGCGCTGAGCAGTTGATAGGCGAGTGCCGTACCCAGCCCCATCGCGCAAATCAGCGCGCTGCCGATCAGTGCTTTGCGGTACGCATAGTCGACCACATCCCGACTTCTCGATTCCACTTGTCGGCTCAGACCATCGACCCGGGTCGACAACGCGTCGACGTTGTCCGGGCCGATCGTCCGGTTAAACAGATCGAGGAGTTCCGCCAGCCGTTCGGAGGTCTGGCTGATTTGCGCCGCGGCGGCTGTATAGTCGCTTATCCGAAAGGGTTCCGCATTCGGGTCGGAAGGCTTCGCCTCCAATTGCGCCATAACCGCCTGAAACGACTTCAGCGTAGCGTTGGCCGAATCGGCCATTTGCTTGCCGGCAGTTAGCGCCTGTTTGGATTCGGCCGCGAGCGCAGTCAGCCCTTGGCGTTCCGACTTCAGTGTCATAACCAATTGTTCCCGTTCGCTGCTGACCAGTTGCGGCAATGTCTGCGCCACCTGGCTGAAGCGATCGGCCGACTCCGAGAGCTTCGTGGTGTCGGACAGCAGTCTTGCGACTTCAGGAACCTCGAGCGTGTTCATCGCCAGATACTCGGTTTCCCAGCGAATCAGTTCGGGCAGATGCCGGGACAGAAACAAAGCCCGCTCGGCCATCAACCGGGTTTCCGCCAACTCCTTCGCCGCGGGATCGAGACCAGACAGGGGATCGATCATCAGCAGATTGAAGACGCTGGCGGGTGCGGACGACGCCCGTGCGCGGCTGAATTGTTTGATATCCGCGACGAAATCCAGATCGGCCAGATCCGGCGTCATTCGCGCATGGGGATTCCGTTTCAGCCATTGATGCAAGGTGGCGCGCAGTTCCGCCTGCTGTTCTGGACTCAAAGCGACCGCGCTGATCCGCCAGACTTCCCGTTCCGCGTCCTGAAAGACCTTGGCGATCGGCCCCAGGTCCACACGCCTCGCTTGCGTTCTCATGTAATTCTCGACTCTCATCCGCGTCAACGTCACCAGGACGATCATGTCCAACAGGTTCGCAAAGGCGTTGGAGCCGGTGGCGATCGCCAACACCTCGTTGGTGTACTGGATGCGGCGTCGGACCAGTTCGCGGCGGCTGATCGGTTCACCACCGCGCTGAATTTTGCGCATGTTTCGGGTCACCGCCTCGAGGTAATGATCGGAAAAACGGATCAGTTGTGCCTGAACCTCGACCGCATCCGGAGGCGGTTTGCGCTGACTGAATGGGAGCAGCGCCTGGATCGCCAGGTCGGGGAGCATCAGCGTGCCCTTCACCAGCGTGCAGCCGCTGCTCAGCGCGAGCATCGTACACAGCATCACTGAGGCGGGCGGTTTCCTCCGCATGGCTACTGTGCTCCTGCAGACATTCCAGGCGTAGTCTTCGCTGGCCGGTCAGTGATCGAACGGAAACACCCGCTTCCAGTCCCGCCGCATGTCGACCACGAGCCAGCGGCGCCGTTCGGCCTCGCGCCACGCCAGATCCAGCTGTCCCACGGGCGATTCCCGATCGTAAGCCCATTCCCGCTGGGCATCGGTGTGGTGAATCAATGCCGCCAACCGCGGACCCGGCCCGGTCGAAGTCCATTGCAGCATCTCCAAATCACCGTCGGAATTGCCGAAAGCGAGAATCGGGCGACGGCCAATGGTTCGCTGTATGGCGACCGGCTTCCCGGCGTGGTTGTCCAGGAAGTCGATCTCAGGCAGGTGGATCAGTGCCGACCGGTTTCCGGAGATTTCGAATGTAGTCTTCAACGTGCTGCCGATCACCTGTTCCGGCGGGATGCCATAGGCCCGTTCCGCCCACACCCGGATGAAGTCGGCGCCGCCGCCGGACACGATCCAGGTCTTGAAGCCGTGGGTACGAAGGTGAGCGAGCAGTTCCAGCATCGGCTGGTACGCCAGATCGGTATAAGGCCGCCGGAACCGCGGATGTCGTGCCGAAATCATCCAGTCGCCGGCGATCCGGTCGAATTGCTCGGTCGTCATCCCGGCATGCGTCGCCATGGTGAGCTGCATCAGCGCCGAACTGCCGCTGCGCGCAAGGCTGGAGAGATCGCCTTCGATGGCTGCTCTGAACGGCTGCTTGT
>JALORT010000517.1 GCA_025458755.1 Methylotetracoccus sp. | reverse complement strand
CATCGGTGGCCGGCGCCTTCAACCTCAACATGCTCATCAAGCCGCTGGACGCGGTGCTGACCGAACTCACCAACGACGCCATTCACCTGGTGGACCCGTCGCGCTCGATCGATCTGACCGCAAGCCTGTGGTTCTCGATCGTTTCGGTCCCCTTCCTGGTGATCGTGATCGCGCTGATCACCGATCGCGTCATTTCGCCGCGGCTGGGCAATTACGATCCGGGTCAGGCCGAAGGCGCCGAACCCGCTCCGCAGGGCTCCGGCCTTGCGCCCGCCGAGTGGCGAGGTCTCGGCTTTGCAGCGGTCGCGCTGGTTCTGGTGCTGGGGATTTTCGCGCTCGTGACCCTGCCCTCCTCTGCTCCGCTGCGGAACCCGGAAACCGGTGCGCTGATCGGCAACTCACCGTTCATGAACGGACTGATCGTCGCGATCATGTTCGTGTTCCTTGCGACCGGTACGGCCTACGGCATTGGGGCCGGCACGATAAAGAGCAGCGGAGAGATCCTCGGTGCCATGACCAAAGCCATCAGCGGGCTCGGCGGAACGATCCTGCTCTTCCTGGTCATCAGCCAATTCATCGCCTATTTCAACTACAGCAACCTGCCGACGCTGATGGCGGTGAAGATGGCGGAGGCACTCAAGGCCGCGAATATCGGATCGATCTGGATGCTTCTGGGGTTCATCGTCGTCGTTACGGTGCTGAACATCGTGTTTACCCCGGCGATCGCCAAGTGGGCGATCTTCGCGCCGGTTTTCGTGCCGCTTTTCGTGACGCTGGATGTGGATCCCGCCGCCGTGCTGTCGGCGTACCGCGTCGGCGACTCGCCGACCAATACGCTGACGCCGCTCAATGCCTATTTCGCACTGGTCGTCGGGTTTGCGCAGAAGTACGACAAGAACACCGGCATCGGTACGGTGGTGGCGCTGCTGCTGCCCTACGCGACATGGATGGCGATTGCGTGGACGGCTCTGTTTACGGTCTGGTACCTGCTCGGTCTGCCGTGGGGCCTTTAGCGCCGGCCGGCATACGACTGTGAAAGGAGAATGCCATGAAAGACGTGCCGCTGGACGTAAGTACCGCCGAAGCGCACCTCATGAACTTTTTGACGGTGGAAGGCATCACCGGCGAGGAGCGGGCGATTGGAGAGGCGGTCGCAGCCGCGCTGCAGCGGGTCGGGGTGCCGGCGGCGGCCGTCCGCTTCGACAACGTCCACACGAAGATCCCGCTGCCCACCCAGACCGGCAATCTGATCGTGGAGCTTCCGGGGACGCGGAAGGGGGACCGGCTGCTCTTCTCGAGCCACTTGGATACGGTTGCGCTCTGCGCCGGTGCCAAACCGATGCGCCGGGGAGACCGGATCGTGACCGACGGCAGCACCGCGCTCGGCGGCGATGCGCGCACGGGGTGCGCGGTGATCGTCAGCATGGTCGAGACGCTACTGAAACACAAGCTGCCGCACCCGCCGCTCACCCTGCTGTTCACGGTCCGCGAGGAGAGCGGCCTGCACGGCGCGCGCGAGCTCGACCCCAAGGACCTCGGGGGCGCCAGGATGTGCTTCAACGTGGACACCACCCACGCGAACATGCTGCTCATCGGCGCCGTCGGCCAAGAGAACTGGGAGGTGGAGATCAAGGGCAAAGCATCCCACGCCGGCGTGGCCCCGGAAAAGGGGATATCCGCCACTCTCGTCGGGTCGATCGCACTCGCCGAAGCACACCGCGCCGGCTGGTTCGGCACCGATTACGTGCACATCACCGGCGAGGCGCGCAGCCACGATGCCGCGTTCGCCAGTAAAATCGTGGCAGGCTACCGCGATGCATTCATGCAGGCGCGGGATGCCGTAAAAAACTCGGACGGCGAAATGGCCGAGGTCACGTTCGACAGCAAACCGTCCTATCCACCCTTCCATCTCGACGAGAAATCGCCGGCGGTGCAGTTTGCGCAGCGTGCTGTCGAGTCGCTCGGGATGACCCCCGAGGTCATCCGCTCGAACGGAGGCCTTGACGCCAACTGGCTTTTCCAGCACGGCGTGCCGACGGTGACGTTCGGCTCGGGACAGGCCGAGGTTCACACCGTCAACGAATACGTGGACGTGCCGGAGTACCTCAAGGGCTGCCGCCTGGCCGTGGTGCTGGCCACCCAGGAATAAGCGGCGTCGCGGCAGGGAAGATCCAGGTCCGCCGAGCATTATGAAGACGGAATCCACGGCGCCTGATACGGCGACCCTGCTCGAGTTCATGTTCCGGCTGGGGCAGGCCCATCTTGCCTGCGGCGAGCAGACGGCGAAGGTGGAGCTGATCCTGCGCCGCACTGCGTCGGCCTACGGGAGGCGCAAGTCGCGCGTTGTGGCGTTTCCCACCGCCCTGTTCATTTCGATTCACGACGAAACGGGAGAGCGCGTGACCCTGGTCCAATGCGAGCCGCAGACGCTGCGGTTGGACCAGATAGCGGATGTTTACGCGTTGGGCGAAGCGGCGCAGAAAGCAGGGGTAGCGCCGGGCGAAGGCCTGCAGCGGCTCTCGGCGATCCTGGCCCAGAAGGCGCGCTTCGGTGCCGCCGGGATCGTCGTGGGCCACACGATTCTAACCGTCGGCCTGGCAATGGTGCTGATGCCGACGGCTGCCAACCTGGCGGCGGCGGCAGGGCTTGGTTTCATCGTGGGCGCGGTGAAACTGTCCAACCGCGGGCGCGCCGTGCTGGCGGTGCCGCTGCCGGTGATCGCCGCGGCGCTTGTCTCCGCGCTCGTTTTCCTCGCGGTGAGGTACGGGCTGCCGGTGGATCCCCTGCACGCGCTGGTGCCGCCGCTGATCACCTTCCTGCCAGGCGGCATGCTCGCACTCGGCATGGTGGAGCTCGCCTACGGCGACATGGTGAGCGGTGCCAGCCGCCTGATCGCCGGCTTCGTGCAGCTGGTGCTGCTGGCGTTCGGTCTCGCGGTGGGCGCCGTGCTCGTCGGCTACAGCACCAACGACCTGACCTACTCTGCCGCGAATTATGTGAAAATAGTGGAGACCGCCTGGATCGGCGTTTTGGTGTTCGGGCTGGGAGTTTATCTTCACTTCTCGGCGCCGCGAAATTCGCTGCAGTGGATTCTCATCGTGCTTCTGACCGCCTTTGCGGCGCAGCGGCTCGCGGGCGGGTTTTTGGGCTGCGAGA
>JALORT010000147.1 GCA_025458755.1 Methylotetracoccus sp. | reverse complement strand
CACCGGCACGGCTTCGCCGAGAGCCATGGCCTCACCGCGCCCCAGCGCCGTCAAAACACTCACGAAGTCGGATTCGCCTTCCGGCACGAGTTGTCGGACATAGTTCTGATCGTCCGGATTGGTAAGCCGCAGACAGAGATAGGTACCGCACTGCGACAGGACCGTCTCCGAGAGTTCCTGCGGCCGCTGACTGACCACGCCCAATCCCACGCCGTACTTCCGCCCTTCCTTGGCAATCCGTTCCATCGACTTCCGCGCGGCGGCAAACTGGCTGCCGGGGTCCCGGGGGATGTAGACATGGGCCTCCTCGCAAATCAGCAGAATCGGAAACTCCTGATGACGGGTGTTCCAGTAATTGAACTCAAAAGCCAGACGCCCGATCTGCGCCGAAACCGCCGGCCGGACATCGAACGGCACTGGGCTGAGGTCGATCACGGTGATCGGAGATCTCGGGTCGCCGAGTCCCACGAAATCGCGTAACAGGCCGGACAAACTTTCGGAATGATTCCGACGGCTCGGGTTGAGAAGAAAGTCGTAGCGTGCGTCATTCAAGCGACTTTGCAGCTTGATCAGCAATTCATCGAAATGACCGTATAGAGGTCCTTTCGTCTTACCGAAGTCGGTGCGCAACTCATTGGCTTCCCTGAACAGCTCGTAAACTTTGGCCAGCGAAAAGTAGACGGGGGAGTCTACGGAAACTGATTTCAGACCAAGCGCATTGCCGCTCTTAGCCTTCAGATCGAAAATCGCATCGCGCAGAAACGCGGTCTGTATCGGAGCCTTGCGGTCGGTGCGGTCGATCAGCAGTTCCACCAATTCGCCGAAAGTCATCAGCCAGTAGGGGATCTCCAGCTCCCTCGCATCCAGGTAACGTACCTTGTTCGCCTCGAAGGCGCTTTTCTGCTTGCCCTGTGCGTCCACCCAGCAGTATTCCCCGTGCAGATCCAACAAGATGATATGAGCCCGCGGCATCGCTTCCACGAGGCGCTGCACGACCGTCGCCACCGCCCAGGATTTACCCGAACCGGATTGCCCGAGGATCGCAAAATGTCGACCGCACAACGTGCTTGGATCAAGAAAGACATCGGTCGACGTGTAATCCTTGAAACGCCCAAGTTTGAAGCCGTAGCGCCTGACCTTATCGAAAATGGCGTCGAGATCCGCGGGTACGATGGTCCGGATCTCTGCGCCAGGAAGCGGATAGTCCGATACGCCACGCTGGAACTGACCGCCGTCGGCGATCTCCCCCAGTGCATTCAACGTGATCAAGCCGCCATCCGGCGAGGGCACGTCCCCCGCCGACCCACGGACTTCCTGAACGATGGACAGGAGACGACCTCGCCGCTGCTGCACCGACACGAAGGTGCCCACCTGGCCCGGGGAGGCCGCGCCCGGCGCGTTTTTCCACAGCTCCGGGACCTCTGAAGCCCTTGAACGCAAACGCCCGGTCATCCGGCTGCCGCGTACGTCCAGAACATAGCCGATCGACGTCGTACGATCGTTCATAAGCTTTCCAACCATGCCTCTGTCAGAGCACCCGCAACACACCTGATCTGCATTCGTAACTCTACTATAGACGGCCCATGGCACAGACTCGCAGCGTATTCGGACAGCGGCTGCGCCTTAATCCGCAAGACCGCTCGGTGCTGTAAGCGATACCGTCAGCGCTTCCTCGTCTTCCATCCTGATGCTGGCCGCACCCTCCCCTACTCATGCAGGAGAATAGCGCGATCATGTCAGTTGTTGCTGAATCAGCGACTTACGAAAAATCAACGTCTACCCATCGCAAGAAAAAATGAGGAACAGCGCGATGAATTTTGTTATCTTCATCGCTTTATCGAATTGTTGTCGCCGTCGTGCGGCGGTTCGGTCGCGTAGCCTGCGAGCCGCACGGCGGGAAAGCAGCCCGGTACCTGTCATGCATCGCCGACGACATCAACAGCGCACAAGGTAGAAGGCACCTCCCATCATGACCGCATCGATCTGGCGTATCGGCCAACTGCTCAACTCGGTGCAAACCAGCTTCGTCGGACTGTTGCAGGTGTGGACGATCCCGCTGGTCTTGCTGCTGAGCCTGGCCTCGGGGTATACCACCTACTACGGCCTTTCCCATTTCATCACGCCCTGGATCGCGCTGGTCATCACCGTCGCGGTCCAATCGGTGATTGTGATTTGCTCCCTAGAGTTGGCCAGTGTCCACTGGAGCGCCAACGCGGCGCGGTTTTTGACCGTCGTGGTCACACTACTGATCGCGCTGTTCGTTTCGGTGTCGTTCTCCTACTTCAAGTTTTACGAACTCTCACAGCAGGACACGATCCTGCTCAGCCGTCAGCAATCGCTCGAGATCGAGATCAGCCGCTACCTGGACGAGGTCAGCCGACAAAAGAGCGAATTGATCGCCGAGCAGCAGAGACAAACGAAGCAAGCTGCAATCGAAGCCAATCAGGCCTTCCTCGGCGCCTTGCCCAACATGCAGGGCGAGCAGCGCAACCGCGTGGGCCGCGGCCGCGTATGGAGTCATTACAATGCGTTGTTGCAGGGAGAGCAGGCCAAGCTGAAAGACATGGAAGCGCAATTCGAAGCACTGGATACGCAAATGCGGGAGACGCGGACTGCATTGCAAACCTTTTCAATGAATCTCCAGAATGCCGCCGCCTACGATCAGGTCATCGCTTCGGTCAATGCCGTGCGCAGCGAGGTCGACCGGCTGATCGTGGGACGGGGCGGACGTTCGATGCCGGGTCCCAAGCTCGGAAGTTTCGCCGAGTTCTCGCAGGGCATCACCCCTTCGTTCGCGATGTGGGAGGACCTCTCGCTGTTTGCTCTAGCGTGCGCCGCGATGGTCGATTTTTTCACGCTGGTGCTGTCGTATCGCCTCGAATTTACCGCACCCGGACCGCTGACCGAGGAGGAGCGAGATCTGGCCTTCCGGGGAATCAGTGAATTCAACGAGTTCCTCATCAATCGCAACGACGAACTGCAGTTCGTGATCGAGAAATCTGAACTCGAGCGCGCGCGTCGGTACTCCGACTGGCTACGCATGTTCGTTGTCGCGTTCCTGCTGAACCGCGGATTCTTGCGGAAGGTCGACGAGCGCTCGGTGGAATTCGCGCCAAATCTGTACCCCATCATCTCCGAGAGGCTGAGAGCCCGCACCGCACCGGGCGCCGCAGAAACCGTGAACGTGCCAAGCCGTCTCGCCGTCGTGCCGGAAACCAAGCGTCATGGCTGAGGAAGCTACCGACGTCCCAGTGTGGGAAGCCGGCTTCGAGGGCGACCGTGCGCTGGTCGTCGCGCGCTTGGCTTTCTTCCAGCGGGTATTCCCCAAGCCGCCACGCTACCGCAAACGCTTCCATCACCAGGTCATTGAACTCGGGATCGAGGACTGGTCCCTACCGGTAACCCGCCGGGAGTTGGTCCCCGGCTGTACGATCGATATCTCGGTTAAGCTGCGTTTTCAGCCGACCGTGCGCTATGCGCGACAACACACCGAGTATCTTCCCAATCTCGGTGTGCACATCCGGGAAAGCTACCTGACCTTGCTCCTGGATGCGGTGGAGGAAGAGCTGAGAGCCTTAGAGAACCCGCGTTGGCTCAATGAAGGCTGCGACACGATCGAACGCGCGGTTGAAACGGCGATCCACGAGCTACTGGCGCTTCGAGACATTCAGAGTCGAGCCTACTGCAGCCTTCAACCGGACCTCCAGGGACTCAGCGCAACAGCGCCTGACGCCGGCTCGGCTAATCCGCGCTATCGGGCATTGAGCGCGGAACTGCTTCGCCGCCAGGCACTGCTGGCCGAGGAACTCGATCGCCAACGCCACGAGCAGGAACGCCAGGAACGCGAGACACTCATGGCGATCGAAGAGGCCCGGCTGGAACTCGTCGAGCGCGAGGAGCGTATCCGCCGGCGGCAGGAGGAACTTGAGCTGGAACGGCTCAGAGCGCAGTTGGAAGCGGAAGAGATGCGGCAAGCCGAGCAGCGGCTGAGCGACGCCCGGATTCGGGAAGAGCAAATCCGTCAGGAAGCCCGCCTGCGGGACTTGGAACTCGATATCGACCGGCAGGAACAGGATCGTCGAGCTCAGGTCATGGAAGAAACCGAGGGCCGTTTGACCCGCGAAATCGAACTGCTGGCTCTGGAACGCCAGCGTCTGCTGCTGGAAGAGGAGATTCGCGACATCAAGCTCTCAAAAGCAAAGGGCTGGATCATCAACGCAAAGCGTCGATTCGCTTTAGGCAAGAACAAAGACCAGGAAGGAAACCAAGATGTGCACCCAACGGACTCCTCCGGGTATGACCAAGAATGACCGAACCTGCACGATGATCGCCGCGATGGCGAGGCATTTCTTGAACGTCGCCGTGTTACTGCTTGCGGCCAGTCCTTGTCTCGGCAAAGAGTGGTTTCAGGCCACAACACCGGCTCCGGGTCCTGCACGGGCCATCGGTCAAACTTCGCGCGGATGCATCGCCGGCGCCGTGAGCCTGCCGAAAGATGGGCCGGGATACCAAGTGATGCGCTTGGAACGGCGGCGCTACTTCGGGCATCCCGAACTGGTCAGGATGATCGAGGGGCTCGGTCAGACGACGCAACGAGAGCGTCTGGGGATGCTGCATGTCGGTGACTTGGCGCAGCCGCGAGGCGGACCCACGCCGTTCGGGCATCGCAGCCATCAAAACGGCCTCGACGTGGACATTTGGTTTGCTCTGGATCCCGGTCTTGCCGGCAGCAGCGACACGTTGCGATCGACGGTTCGGGCGCCTTCGCTGTTGAACGAAAGCGGCGCCGGGCTGAACCGTTTTCTTTGGGAAGACCGTCATCGCCGCGTGCTAGAACTTGCCGCGCGCTTCTCCCGGGTCGATAGGATCTTCGTCAATCCGCACATCAAACGTGAACTGTGTCGCGCCACGCAGGGTGATCGGAGTTGGCTGCGTAAAATTCGCCCATGGTGGGGTCATGATGACCATTTTCATGCGCGACTGCTCTGTCCGCCCGACAGCCCCCAGTGCGAATCGCAGGAATCGTTGCCCCCAGGTGACGGCTGCGACGGTTCACTGGACTGGTGGTTTCGCCTGTCCTCCACCTTGCCGAGCCCAGGCCCGAAGTCGCCACGCAGCATCCCCATCAACCGCATGCCCGGCAGCTGCCAAACGCTGCTGACCGATTAGATTCCGCCCTTGTTACACGGCCGGCCAGCGCAAATTGTCGGATGCGTCGGGCGGGGTACGGCGACATGGCCGCTGACGGTTCGGCGTTGGTCGCATCATACACTGACCGTCGGAATGACGTCCGAAACCACGGGAGCAGCCCGCGACGATGCCGCTCTGCCGAACCGTTCCTTCGGCCGAGGGTCCGGACGCTGGAACGCATTGTGCGCCAACGGCGTGACGGTGATCGCCGCTTTGTTGCTGCTTTGGCCCCTTTACCTGCGTGCGTCTGATCCTCAACCCTACACCGTCACTATCGAGAAAACGGGCGAGCCGCTGCTCGATGAGGCGCTCAACGATTCATCGACGCTGCTCAGTCTGCGCGAGAGCGCGCCGGTCGGTCCATTCGCGCTGATTGCTCGGGTACAGCAAGACAGAACGCGGTTCGAGACGGCGCTGCGCAGCTTCGGGTATTACAAAGCGAAGATAGAGGTCAAGGTTGCCGGCCGATCTCCGGATGATTCGGGCCTGCTGGATCGCCTGGAACGGGCGCCGTCGGAACCGCCGGTCCCGGTCACCGTCAGAGTGGATAGAGGTCCGTTATTTCACCTGGGGCAAATCGAAATCGACGGTGCGGTGCCTGACGATGTTCAGGCCCGCCCCCCCCTCGTTCCCGGGGCGCCCGCCGTGGCCAGCATCGTGTTGGATGCCCGCGAACAGTTTCTGAATGAACTAAGAGACCACGGCTATGCCCGGGCGACGGTGGAGGAACCCGTCGGAACCCTCCGTGAAGAAGAGAACCTCATCGACCTCACGTTCAAGGTCAGTTCAGGCCCGAAGGTGGCCTTGGGAAAAATTACGGTCCGGGGAGCCGAGCGCGTCGACGAAACCTTTGTGCATCGCCGTCTATCGATCGCTCCGGGTGAACGGT
>JALORT010000146.1 GCA_025458755.1 Methylotetracoccus sp. | reverse complement strand
TCCCGACGCTCATCAGGGTGTGATCGGACGGGTGTCGACTGCGTCTTTCCGGCCGGCCGGCTCATTCCGTTCCGCTGACCAGATACTGCACGCAGAATCGACGCGCGGTGTCGAACCAATTGCGGACCGGCGTGAAACCTGCCGCGACAGCCATGGCGCGAAAATCTTCGAGCGAATACTTGTAGGAGTTTTCCGTGTGGATCGATTCCCCTTCATCGAAATGGAAATGTTGACCGCCGACTTCGACCGACTGCGGGAGCGCACTGACCAGGTGCATCTCGATGCGTCCCCGCTGCTCGTTGAAAAAGGCATGATGGCGAAAATTCTCCACGTTGAAATCGCCGCCCAGTTCCCGGTTGATCCGCCGCAGCAAATTCAAGTTGAAGTCGGCGGTCAGTCCCTGCCCATCGTTGTAAGCCCGCTGCAGGATCTCTACCTCCTTTTTCAGATCGAAGCCGATCAACAGCCCGCCGTCCCGGCCCACCGCGTCGCGTACGCCGCGGAGCAGAGCCACCGCGCTGTCGGGGTCAAAGTTGCCGATACTCGAACCGGGGAAAAACGCCACCTTCCGCGCATAACTCTGCAGCGGCGGCAGCGTGAAGGCTTGCGAATAGTCGACACACACGGCGCGGATCTCGAGCCACGGGTATTCCGCCGCGAGCGAAGCGGCCGAGATCGCAAGGTGATCCCGGGCGATATCGAGCGGCATGTACATATGCGGGCGCAACGCGTTCAGCAACAGACGGGTCTTCCGGCTGCTGCCGCTCCCCAGCTCGATCAGCACCAGGTCCCGGCCCAGCGTCTCCGCGATCTCGCAGGCACGGCGCGCGAGAATCTCGGTCTCGGCCCGTGTCAGATAGTATTCGGGCACCTCGCAGATCGCTTCGAACAGTCGGCAGCCTTCCGCATCGTAGAAAAACTTCGGGGACAGCGCTTTCGCCGGACGGCTCAGTCCCGCCGTCACCTCCCGGCCAAAATCAGCAGGCGGCGGCGCCAGATCAATGAAATCGACACGCCCGCGGCGCGCATCAGAGGGCATCATCGGCCAGACGTATCCCGGTGAACTGCCAACGGTCCCGAGGGTGAAAAAAATTGCGATAGGTGGCCCTGATGTGAGAACGGGACGTCACGCAGGAGCCGCCGCGCAGCACAAACTGGTTACACATGAACTTGCCGTTGTACTCCCCGAGCGCCCCCGGCAGTGGCTGGTAACGGGGATAGGCCAGGTAGGGACTGCGGGTCCATTCCCAGACATCGCCGAACATTTGAACCGGACCCGTGGCACCGGCATCCGCCGCCGCCGGATGCATGCGCCCGGACTCCACGAAATGTCCCGACAGCGGAAGCGGGGCCGCCGCGCTCTCCCATTCCTGCTCACTCGGCAGCCGCTTCCCCGCCCAGCGGGCATACGCGTCCGCCTCGTAGTAACTGACGTGACAAACCGGCTCCCGCTCGTTCAGCCGCCTCAATCCGGACAGCGAAAAGACCGACCACGACCCCTCGTTCTCGACCCAATACAACGGCGCCCGCCAGCCAGACTGGCGGACCGTAGCCCAGCCCTCCGACAGCCACAGCTCGGGACGCCGGTAGCCTCCGTCGTTCATAAAATCGAGGAATTCCCGATTGGTGATCAGTCGCGAGCCGAGACGGAAGTCCTCGAGGTAGACCGAATGCCGCGGGGTTTCGTTATCGAAGGCGAAGCCGTCCCCGCCGAAACCGATGTCCTGCAGTCCGCCGCGGCAGGCGACCCACGAAAGCGCCGGCGCCCTGTCACCGTCGGGAAATGGATCACCGTAGGCCGGCAGCAACGGATTGACTGAAAAGTTGTATTTGATATCCGTCAGCAACAACTCCTGGTGCTGTTGTTCGTGATGAAGCCCGAGCACAGTCCGCGAACGGATCTCCGGACCATCGCCGCGCTGCAGCAAGTCGTGCATCGCCGCATCGACATGCGCGCGGTAGCGCTGAACATCCGCAACGCCAGGCCGCGACAAACAGCCGCGCTGCGGCCTCGGAAAGAACGTCCCGACGGTTTCGTAATAGGAATTGAACAGCCGGCTGTATTCGGCATGAAAGACGCGGTAGCGGGGGGAGAATGGAAGCAGCAGGAACTGCTCGAAGAACCAGGTGGTGTGGGCCAGATGCCATTTCGGGGGGCTGACATCCGGCATCGCCTGGATCACGTAATCCTCGGTCAGCAGCGGTGAACAGAGCCGTTCGGTCAATGCACGGACTTCAAGGTAAGCCCCGAGCAAGGCTCCATCCGGCGCGGCACGCTCAACGGGATGCTCCTGCGATCGGAAAGCAAAACGCATGAAAATGATGGCACTCTTAGGCAACGCCCCGCATTCTAACCGCGACCTCGATCGCGGAAAAGCGCACGTCCCGCTCACGCCGCTGCCCGGAACCCGGGAACAGGAAACCTTCGGCGCACTCCGAGGAAGCGACTGTCATCGAAATGTCACAGAACCGAGATAGGATCGAAACGATAAACGCGCCGCAACCGGCCAACCGGTTTGACCATTGCCGCCAAAAGCGCCAGCAGCCCACCGCTTGGACCCCGTGTCTGCCGTCCCAGCGCCGCCGTCGCATGACGGGAGCACGCATCACCGCCGCCTTACCCGATGAAACTGCTGCTGATCTTCATTCCCGTCGCGTTCGTTTGCGCGCATCTCGGCACCGTGCCCGCGCCTTTCCGCTTCGCCGCGGCGGCATTGGCGATCATCCCGTTGTCCGCGGCGCTGGTGGCGTCGACGGAGCAGATCTCCTTCCGCACCGGGGATGCGATCGGCGGCTTGTTGAACGCCACGTTCGGCAACGCGCCGGAGTTGATCATCTCGCTGATGGCGCTGCGCGCCGGGTTGCTCGATGTCGTGAAAGCATCCCTGGTGGGTGTCATGCTGGGCAATCTGCTGTTCGTGCTCGGCCTCGCGTTCCTGCTCGGCGGCCTCCGTCACCGCGTGCAGAAGTACAACCGCCGCGGCGCCCGGGTTCAACGCTCGGTCTTGATGGTTGCGGCGATCAGCATCGTGGTGCCGAGCATGTTCGACAATTTCGTGCCCGCGGGAATGGCCAGCCCTCACAACGGACTCAATTCCAGTGTGGCGATCGTGCTGCTGCTGACCTACGCGCTCAGTCTCGTGTTCATGCTGAAGACCCATCCCGACTACTTCCGACCCAAGGATGACCCGGTCGAGACTCCGGATCAGCCGCCACGCTGGGGCCTGCCGCTGGCGGTCACCGGTCTCGCGCTGTCGTCCGTCGTCCTCGCCCTGATCAGTGAGATTCTGGTCAACGCGATCGAGGACACGACCGCGACCCTCGGCATGTCGCGCGCCTTCATCGGCGTCATCGTGATTGCGTTGATCGGCGGGGCGCCGGAAAGTGTCGCCGCTGTGGCCATGGCGCGCAAGAATAGGCTCGACCTGACGATGGGCATCGCGGTGGGCAGCAGCATTCAGATCGCCCTGTTCGTCGCTCCGATGCTGGTGCTGGCAAGCTACTACCTGGCGCCCCAACCGCTCAATCTGGTGGTTGGAAACGCCGGCATCATGATGGTCCTCTTCCCTGTGCTGCTGTTGTCGATGCTGGTTGGCGACGGCAAGTCCAACTGGTTCAAAGGAGTCCAACTATTGAGTGTCTATCTGCTGATCGCGCTGTTCTGCTATTTCCTGCCTGACAATCCGGAAACACCTCTTTTCCATCCACGCTGAAACCTTGGGGACATTTCGGTTACAATTCGTCCGGACCCCATGCGCAATCAAAGCCGAGGCTTATACCGCTTGCGCTTCAAGACACGTCAAAACCCCGCGAGCCCATCGCAATGCAGCCACTCCACGCCGGTGGCGGCGCGGATTCGCTGAGGCGGGCTTCTTGCCGAAGAGGTACTCTAACTATGCTGAACTCCAAGCCGCTGGGGAGTCGGCCCGGCCGTGAACATCGAGGTACATTCATGATCAAACATATTGGACACGATCATCGCTCCGGATACCGATTTCACATTACAGAAATCGACACCGACAGCCACAAGGTCGCCATCCAGTATGATGAAACCGCGTGGCGTCCTGGTGTCACGATTAAGGATCAACTCGATTGGACCGAATTTTTGGAACATCTGATCGACGGCCGCTTCGAGATTCGCCGGTCCGCCTGACCCCCCTCGAGGAACTCACCCGCCGGTGGACGCAGTCGCTATCGTCGACAAGCGCCGTGTTGCGGGCCGACCAGAATAATGCTTATTCCGTCATGCTCCCCGCAGCCCCTCGAGACAGGCACGCCGGCTGCCGCTCGCTCTGCATCGGGGACCAGCCGTCATGCCGCAGACCAGCCGCTGTTTTAGAATGATATGAGGACCGTCGCCGCGCTGATCATGGCAAGCAGCTTCGTGGCCTTGGTCTGGGTCCTGCACGAGGCCGTCATCATTTCCGTAGATTACCCGCCCGGGCTGACCAACCCGACCATTCGGTTCGGATTTCATCCGGAACTCCGGGATATGCTGTTCGCGATGCTGTTGGTCAGCGCCGTCAGCGCCTATTGCTTCGCGATGATCTCGTGGACAGAGCAGAAGCTGGCGGAGATGCGCTCTTTGATCGACACGCATCGGACAACGGCCCGCGTCCGCCAGCCCGCCGCCGTGCGCCGGTTGAAGGATGCGATCCGCTCCGGCGATCCCGACGCGGTCCGCAAATACGCCAAGCAGGCCGCCCTGGAAGTCGTTGACGACCACTCCTTGACGCCGCTCGAATTGGCCGATCTGTACGAGAACCAGCCCGTCGTCGACGCGCTTCGCGCAGCGATGATGAAACACGCACGATACAGGACTCCTCCAGGACAGCCGGTCGCGACGCCATCGAGTGAGTTCGCGCTGCGGAAATCCGACGATTCGCAGAAATCATTCAGACGGGCCGGCCTTAAGCGCTGACTCCGCTGCTCTCCATCACGAACCGCGCGGTTGTAGGCGACGGCATCGACAGGTCACCGCTTCACCAAGCAATGACCGGCACTGCGGCATTCGCCGCATCCAGGGCGTGATTTCACGCAACGGCCGGGTGCGTGAGCCCCGGCCTGATGAGCGCAAACGCCCGAGCCGACCGCTGCCTCCACCTGTGGCATGCAACGTGCAGCATAGGAACTGCATAACCTCTTCGATGCGTTGATCACCGGGGGCCACGCCTGTCGTGATTCTCCCCTCAAAGAGCGGGCCGGTTCGTACACCGCCACCTGTTCTTGCATGGTCCCTGGTGATCCTTTTTTCGTCGCCCCCCTCAATGGGACGGTTCCGGGCCAGGTCATTCCCAAAACTCAGATTTTGACTCCGCCAAAAGTTTGGGCTTCGAGCTCGCCGGAAAACCGCCGTGCCGAGCGGCTCATCACTACTGGCGCGCCGTTTTCAGCCATGAATCCAGATGTTCCGCGGTCATGGCGCCAGTCAGCGCGGTGCGGTTATGCTGTGCATCGTAGAAATAACTCCGGGGCAGTTCGCCGTACCAGCGGGGATCGACTTGATAGCGCAGACGGGACGAATCGTCGTCGCCGAACATCCACGACTCGACGTGTTCCAGCCCGTGCTTGACCAGCATCTCTTCGACTCTTGCCCGGTAGGCGGACTCGTCGGTGGATACGAGCACCAGTTTCATTTGCGGGTGCTGCTTCAACGCAGCGGCCAAGAGACTGAGCTCCTTCACGCAGGGACTGCAGTCCACCGACCAGAAAACCAGCGCGAAGGGCTGCCCCTGATGCGCCTTTCTGATCGACTCATAGCTGCCGTCGGCAAACGGCCGGGTGGCGGCCCACGCCGTACCGGTCGTTACGCCGAGGGCGCCCAGGATGAACAGCAACCGGAATGTTCGGAAGAGGGCGGTCACGAGTGTTGGCTCCGATCAGTCGACCGCCAGGATTTTACACGGATGCGCAGTCCCCGTGATCGGGTCATCCGATCACGGGGCTGCCGGCATTGGAACTTGGGCGGAACCGCTGGCGATTCCTGAACCCTTGTCCGAAGCTCTATCCGCTGGCCGCAAGCCGAGCAGCGGAATGATCGACCACCGCCGCGGGAACGGCGGGTGCTGCCCGTTCCGGTAATCT
>JALORT010000516.1 GCA_025458755.1 Methylotetracoccus sp. | reverse complement strand
ACCTGTCCGCCGCTGCCGCATTGCTGTCGAGCGGCGTCGCGCTTGCGTACGGGAGCCGCGATCGGTGGATGCATGCGCTTGGCGTCTGGTCGAACAGCAAGCTGCTCCGCGGGAATTGGCCAGGTCGCGCCATCTTGCCGGCTTCCGGCGGTGGGCCGCAGATGGTCGCCCGCTGCGGCCGCCGCGCTCCTTTTTTGCTGCTGATGCTTTCCGGCATCTCGGCGGTGCTGGCGGGCGGCCTCGCCCTGTCCAGCGGCGGGTCCATGCAATCCACGCTGCCGTTCGGTTTGCCATGGCTGATCTGGCACACGCGCCTCGATCCGTTGTCGGGTTTCTTTCTGTGCGTGCTAGGAATTCCGTTGATCGCCGTCAGCCTGTTCGGTCCCGGCTATGTGCGGGAATTCGAACAGGGCAAGCACTCCCTCGCGGGGCTGGGGTTTTTTACTGGTTTGTTCATCGCCGGCATGGAAGCAGTGCTGCTGGCCGACGACGCGTTCTTCTTCATGGTGGCGTGGGAGGTGATGTCCGTTGCCAGCTATTTTCTGGTGACGTACCAGCACGAGCACGCAGCCAACCGGCGCGCCGGATTTCTGTACCTGCTGATGGCCGAAATCGGTGCGATCGCGATCATTCTCGCGTTCGGCGTTCTCGCCAGCTTCGGCGGCGGCTTCACTTTCGACAGTCTGCGGCAGCTGGCGCTCAGTCCGGCTTGGGCGAGTGTGGCATTCGTGTTGGGCCTGATCGGCTTCGGGATGAAAGCCGGCCTGGTGCCGTTGCATGCCTGGCTGCCGGAAGCCCATCCCGCCGCCCCTTCCCACATTTCGGCGCTGATGAGCGGTGTGATGCTGAAAGTGGCTATCTACGGCTTCATCCGCCTCAGCGCTGCTGGGCATTTTGTATGCCTTCCAGCAACAGAACCTGAAACGGCTGCTGGCTTATTCGTCGGTGGAGAACGTCGGCATCATCTTCGCCGCACTGGGGCTTTCGATCATTTTCTTCAGCAACGGACTGAAAGCCCTCGGTGCCCTCGGGCTGCTGGCCGCGCTGCTGCACTGCCTGAACCATGCGCTGTTCAAGAGCCTGTTGTTTCTGGGCGCCGGCGTGATCCTGCATCAAACCCACGAGCAGAGTCTGGAGAATATGGGCGGCCTGATCCACCGGATGCCGAAGCTGGCGAATCTGTTTCTGGTCGGCACCTTGAGCATCGCCGCACTGCCGCCACTGAACGGTTTCGTTTCCGAATGGCTGATCTTTCAGACGGCGCTGCAGGCGGGTGCCATCGAAAGCGGCGTGCTGCGCAGCATGATCCCGACCGCGACCGCGGCCCTGGCGCTCACCGGCGCGCTGGCGGCAGCCTGCTTCGTCAAGGTTTACGGCGTGGCGTTTCTGGGTCTGCCGCGTTCGCACCATATCGCGCATGCGCGTGAGGTCACCGATCGCGGGATGTTGGCCGGGCCGGCCTTTCTCGCCGGGTGGTGCGTGTTGTTGGGCGTGTTGCCGACGCCATTCATCAACGCGCTGAGTGCCGTCACCGCCCAACTCTTCGGCGAGACCCTGCCGGCCGTTTCCTCGCTCGGCTGGCTTTGGGTCACGCCGGTGTCGCCGCAGGTGGCGGCTTACGCGCCACTGTTGGTCTTGTTGGGTGCGGCGCTGGTGGGCTGGATCGGCTACCAGATGCTGTACCGGCGTACCGGCCTGGAACCGCGGCGGGCCGATCCCTGGGATTGCGGGTTCGGCGGGCTGAATGCTCGCATGCAGTACACCTCCGGCGCGTTCAGTATGCCGATTCGACGGATCTTCCAGCCGCTGTTCGCCGTGCGCGAAACCTTGGATCGGACGACCGAAGGCCCCGTCGGGCATCGCGTGACTCGACTGCGCTATCAATTTCAGGTCCTTGATCGCGCCTGGCTGTCCCTTTACGAACCGACCGGGCGAGCGGTGACGCGCTTGGCCCGCTGGGCCGGCCGCCTGCAGACCGGCAACAGTCGCACCTACCTCGGCTATTCGTTTTTTACCCTGTTGATTCTGCTGTGGGTGGTGAGCTGATGGCCTGGCTACTGGCGATTCTGCAAACGCTGCTCTTCATCGTCGCGGCACCGCTGCTGGCCGGCGGGATCAAGCGGATCAAATGCCGTCTGCAAAACCGCAAGGCTCCGTCGCTGCTGCAGCCTTATCGGGATCTGCGCAAGTTGTACGGCAAACGCCCGATCCTGCCCTACTCCTCGTCCTGGATTTTTCGCTACGCACCCTACATTGTGTTCTCCGCCACGGTGTTGGCGGCGTCCGTGGTGCCGCTGGTCGCCGTCGACCTGCCGACGGCGCGGATGGCGGACATGATTGTCCTGGTCGGCTTCTTCGCGCTGGCGCGCACGTTCCTGGTGCTGGCCGGCATGGACATCGGCACTGCATTCGGTGGCATGGGGTCTTCCCGCGAGATGACTATTTCCTCGCTGGCGGAACCCGCGATGTTGATGGCGGTATTCACGTTGGCGATGAGCGCCGGAACGACCAATCTGTCGCAAGCCATGGGCTACGTGCTGGACACAGGCGTCGTGTTGCGGCCTTCCTTCGTGTTCGCGATGCTCGGTCTGATGCTGGTCGCGATCGCCGAGACCGGACGCATTCCGGTCGACAACCCGGCTACGCACCTGGAGCTGACGATGATTCACGAGGCCATGATCCTCGAATACAGTGGACGTCTTCTCGCCCTGATGGAGTGGGCCGGTCAGATCAAGCTGATGCTCTACGGGGTGCTGATCGCCAACGTGTTCTTTCC
>JALORT010000145.1 GCA_025458755.1 Methylotetracoccus sp. | reverse complement strand
AACTCCGGGAGGGGTCCAAAACGACATCCCCGGCACCCGTGATTCCGCTGCGGCGGCAGTTCGTTGGCATCCGAGTCCGCCACCCATGCCACTGAAACCGCTGCCCGCCGAATCCCTGTCGGTGCAGCTCAGCCCTGATCACCTTCCGTTTCGGACGACGGACGAGCTGCCTTGCCGTCAGGGTTTCATGGGGCATGCGCGAGCGACCGAGGCGATCGAATTTGCGATCGCGATGGCGGGGTCGGGCTACAACCTGTTCGTGCTCGGGGAGACCGGGACCGGACGTGTCAGCCTGCTGCAATATGTGCTCGAAACGGCCGCTCGAGACCAGCCGCCGCCCCCCGACTGGCTTTACCTGAACCATTTCGAGGAAGTCCGCGAACCGGTCCCGCTGCACGTGCCGGCAGGCACGGGCCCGCTTCTGGTCGCCGATATGGAGGCGCTGGTTGACGGGCTGCTGTCGTCCGTTTGGACGGCCTTCGAGAACCCGGCGTACTTGCGCCGCAAGACCAACCTGGAGCGCCTCTTCAAGGAGCGCTACGATGCCGCGCTTGATCGAGTCGCGGAGCGGGCCAAGGCCGTCGCGATTGTGATGTTTCGCAATGGCGAGACCGTTTCGTTTGCGCCGTTGAAAGACGGTGCTCCGGTCGACGAAGCGGGTTTCACTGCACTGGGAGATGCGGAGCGGGACCGATTTCACAAAGACGTCCGCATGCTGGAAGACTGCTTGAGCGAGGCGCTGCTGGAATTGCCGCAGTGGAAGCGGGAAACCGACGACCAGTTGCGACTGCTGGCGGGCGAGTTGGTGGAGCAGGCGATTGCTCCGCTACTCAGCGCCTTCGGCGAGAAGTATGCTGGATTTCCGGGAGTCATGGTCTACCTGGAGACGCTGCGAACCGATTTTTCCCAAGCGATGGTGCCGGCGATCCTTGAGCAGTCCAGCCACGATGTGGTCGCCGAGAGGGAGCGACGCAGCGTTTTCCGCCGCCGCTACGTGCCTCGGTTGCTGATCGGCCGGACTCCGGACCGGGGCCTACCAAAGGTGCGTGAGCCGGATCCCAGTCTGCAGAATCTGTTCGGCCGCATCGAGTACGCCAACGAACAGGGCGCGCTGACCACGGACTACCATCGCATCTATCCCGGCGCGTTGCATCAGGCGAACGGCGGTTATCTGGTTCTTGAGGCCGACAAGGTGGTTGCCGATCCCGCGGTGTGGGATGCCTTGAAGCGTTGCCTGAAAAGCGGATCGATTCGATTCGAGACACCGCCGGCCGAGCAGGGTGCACCTGCGATGGCGACGCTGAGCCCGAAGCCGATCCCGCTGACGGTCAAGATCGCTTTGGTCGGTTCGTCCGAACTTTTCTATGCGCTGCGCGAGCTGGATCCGGAATTCCCTGAACTGTTTCGCGTATTGGCCGAGTTCGATCGGTACTTTCCGCGCGACCCCGGGTCGATGATGGATTTCGCCTGCCTGTTGAAGACGCTGTCCGAGCGACAAGGATTGGCGCCGCTGAGTTCGGAGGCTGTGGCGTCCTTGCTGACCTACAGCGCCCGTTTGGCGGAACACCAGCAGAGGTTGTCGGCACGGGTCGGGCGGGTCGTGGAAGTGGCTGCGGAAGCGGATTTATTCCGGCGGCGCGGAGGCGGCGCACTGATCGGCAGCTCCCATGTTGAGGAAGCTCTGGCTGCGCGGGAGCAGCGCATCGGACGTATCCGTGAGGAGCTGATGGCGGAGATTCTAAACGGCGTGGTGCTGATCGCGACCGAAGGGCATGCTGCCGGCCGGGTGAATGCGCTGACCTTGCTGCAAATCGGCGACAGCGTGATTGGTTTGCCGGCCAGAATCACCGCCACCGTGCATGTGGGCGGCCGCGGGGTCGTCGATATCGAACGGGAGGTCGAACTCGGTCAAGCCCTCCACTCGAAAGGAGTGATGATTCTCGCCGGCTATCTCGGGCACCAGTTCGCTCGCCGTCTGCCGTTCGCGATGTCGGCCAACATCGCTTTGGAACAATCGTACGGGCATGTCGAAGGCGATTCCGCGGCGCTAGCGGAGTTGTGCGCACTGTTGTCGGCGCTGACCGGTATCCCGCTGGACCAGTCGTTTGCCGTCACTGGATCGTTGAATCAGTATGGTGACGTGCAGGCGGTCGGCGGCATCAACGAGAAAATCGAGGGTTTCTTCGAACTTTGCCGCGCGCGTGGGCTGACCGGGCGTCAAGGCATCGTGATCCCCAAGGCGAACGTCTGTAATCTGGTGTTGGCGGACCCGGTGGTCCAGGCTGTGCGCGAGGGCCGCTTCGCGATCCATGCGGTTCAAACCGCCGATCAGGCCTTGGAGATCCTCACCGGGCAGACACCGGTGTCGATCAGAGAACGGGCGACTGCCGAGCTGGAGAGTTTCGCCAAGGTCGCGCGTGTTTTGGAGCGCTGAGGCGTTGCGGTCACTCTTTTCGTGGCCGTTTCATGGTTCGAACCCGCGGCATGAAATCGGATGGTTTGGCGGCGAGCCAGCGAATAAAGTCCGCGATCTCCGGATGCTGCCGCAAGGCTTCCAGCTGATTCCAGGCCGCGCCCAGTTCCCGTTCTGTGAATACGGTGTGAATAAATTTATGGCAGGGGGGACACAGCCACGCAACGCGGCTCACCATCTCCTCCCGGGTGAAGCGGCGGCGGGCGTAGCGTTTATCATGCTGGCTGCGCGGAATCAGGTGATGTTTGGTGACGAGCTCGGTGTTGCGAAGGCACAGCTCGCACCGGGCCTGCGGCGGCGCGATGCGATCACCCGGCTGCATTGGTCAACAGGACGTCTGTGATAAGCACGTCGGTAAGACCAGCCTGAGCGTCGTTTGTTACCCCCTCTTCCAGAGGAGTGTCAGCACCGCGAGCGTGTTGTGCTGGGCCACGATCAATCCAAGACCTCTACCGCGAACCTGGACGCATGCATGACCCGCTATGTCGCCGCCATCGATCAGGGAACGACCAGTACACGCTGCATCTTGTTCGACCGCGCAGCGCACCGCGCCGGCCAGGCGCAGATGGAGCATCGGCAGATCTACCCGCAGCCGGGTTGGGTCGAGCACGATGCCGCGGAGATCTGGCGGAATACACAAGCCGTCTGGACCCACGCTCTTGCCGATGCCGGGGCGACGGTCGAGGATGTCGCGGTGCTCGGAATCAGCAATCAGCGTGAAACCGTTGTGCTGTGGGACCGCGGGACCGGTCAGCCGGTCGCACCCGCGATCGTGTGGCAGGATACCCGCACCGAAGGCATCTGCCGCGAACTGGCTCGAAAGGGCGGCATCGACCGCCTTCGCGGCAAGACCGGCCTGCCGCTGGCGACCTATTTCTCGGGGCCGAAACTCGCGTGGCTGCTCGACCACACCGCCGGGGCGAGAGAGCGCGCCGACCGCGGCGAGCTCCTGGCCGGGACCATCGACAGCTGGCTGATCTGGAATCTGACCGGAGGGTCCGCGGGCGGCATCCATGTCACTGACGTGACCAACGCGTCGCGAACCCAACTGATGAATCTGGCGACTCTGGAGTGGGACGATGAACTGCTCGAACTGCACCGGATACCGCGCGGCTTGCTCGCCCGGATTCGATCTTCGAGCGAAATCTTTGGCGAAGCCCGCGGTATCGCCCAAGGCATTCCCGTGGCCGGAAATCTGGGCGACCAACAGGCAGCGTTGTTCGGGCAAGCCTGTTTCCTGCCGGGGGAAGCCAAGAACACCTACGGGACCGGCTGCTTTCTGCTGCTGAATACCGGGCAGACGCCGGTGCCGTCTCGTCAGGGTCTGCTGACCACACTGGCGTGGCGAATCGGGAATGAACGTCCAGTCTACGCGCTGGAAGGTTCGGTCGCGATCGCCGGAGCATTGGTGCAATGGCTGCGAGACCGCATGGGCTTGATCGAACACGCCGCGGAGATCGAGGCGCTGGCCGGTCAGGTGCCCGACAATGGCGGGATTTACATCGTGCCGGCGTTTTCGGGTCTGTTTGCCCCGTACTGGCGCAGCGACGCGCGCGGCGTGATCACCGGCTTGACCGCCTATGCCGGCAAGTCGCATTTCGCGCGCGCCGCTCTTGAAGCGACGGCCTATCAGACGCGTGACGTCTTGGAGGCCATGCGCGCGGAAGCCGGGATCTGTTTGCCGAACCTCAAGGTCGATGGCGGCATGGTGGCTAATGAAACGCTGATGCAATTTCAGGCCGATATCCTGGGCATGCCCGTGCTGCGGTCGCGCATGCCGGAGCTTACCGCGCTGGGTGCGGCGTTTGCCGCCGGACTGGCGGTGGATTTCTGGAGGGATGTTCAGGAATTGCGGTCGCTATGGCAATGCGACACGCTGTTCCGGCCGGCCATGGGCGCCGGGCGACGCGAATCGCTCTACGCCGGCTGGAAGAAGGCGGTCACCCGCAGCTTCGGTTGGGTTGATGACCCGTCGGGTCCCGAGGTGGGCCGACCGCACGTGTGATGCCGATCGAAAAGCTTGGTCGGATGTGACGTTCCGATCAAGATTTCGTGCCCGCGAAGGGGAGCCGACTCGGTCTTACGGGGTGGTCGGCTGACTCAGAATGACCCACATGCTCCGCTACCGCTGCGGCGTCAGGGGCGGTGCGCCTGATGTTCGAACCAGCGCCTGAACAACCGCGCCGAACGGCGCCCGTTCTGACCGACGACCAGAAACTCTCTGCACGCTCTAGTCACGTTTTGAAGCTGACCGGCGAGGCTACCGCCAGAGTAGTGGTTGCTGACGCAGCCGAAATCCAGGTTATTCCTCCTTTTCACTGGAAACATGACCGCCGCTGCAGCCAAGGCTCTATGGAATCGGCCCCACCCACCCCCTCCGCTAATCCCGAATCATTTGGCCTCTCAAGGTTTTTGGCTTAAGTAGCCGGGGACAGTTTCGTCGCTGGCGTCACCCCGTACCGCCTGGTCACCATCGTACTGGGAAGTAACACTGAATTGCTTAGCGGGACCCTAGTTCACTGGATGGTCCTTGCCTATGTTTGGTTGAAACGCTCGACCGGATGGCTTCGTTCAAAGCGCTTTCAATGTCTTCCATCTTCTGAAAAATACGCTACGAACAGTATGCAAACCTCATGTCGACCTATCGCAACTGAGCTTTCGTGGCGAAATGTCCTCTGGTCTGCGATCCTTGCCGGGAGTCTGGTCTGCTCGTCATCGGCCGCCGCCATCACGGTGACGCTCGCGTGGGACCCCAGCGAGATGGCAGACCGCTACGCACTTTTCTCCCGCTTACACGGGGAAAACTACGACTACGATCATCCGGCATGGGTGGGTACAGAAACGACCTGGACGTTTTCGGACTCGACGGACGCGACCACCTATTTTGTGGTGCGCGCCTATAATTCAGAGGCCGAAAGCGCCGATTCAAACGAGGTCGAATACCACCCAGTTCGCGTAGCCGTCAAATGCAACGGCACAACTGGCTCAGTCAAAGTGATTCCCGGAGATACTGTAACGATGACAGTGAGCCTGGATAATAAAGGAAGGAACGACAGCACCGACTTCTGGCTGGCGCTGAAGGGACCCAACGGCCTACTTTTCTATGACGGGTTCGCTTGGACAGACATTGTACAACCTTTTTATCAAGGGCCACTGCCGTACGTAGAATCGCTGGATATTCTTACGCTGCCAACTTCCGATTCGACAACAGGCCAGTACCGGGTTTATTTTGGAGTTGACACGTTCATGGACGGCAACCTCACGGTCGAAAACCTATCTTACGACTTCGTTGACGTCGAATTAAGCCAGTGAAGAGGGCTGGCCCGGGGTTTTGGCGTCAGGCGACGGTAACACCGCGTCGAATGGTCAGACTGCCGCTAGACGGGCTGGGACAGGAAGCCGAATGCCAAGTGGCACCGAACCGGCTACGATGATGACAGCGAAGACGATCCCGTCCGCTGCTGGCCTCATCGTTTTCACTCTCTGCTGACGGGGGGCCCCGCGGCCGTGAGCGCCGGTTCTGGCGTCTGGTATCCTGTGGCTACCGGCTGCGCAGGGACGTTATTCAGTGGATTTGGTTTCCAAGCGGCTAACAGGCGCTCGATCTGATCCGGGTGCAGGCTCAGGGACACATCGCGCTGCG
>JALORT010000144.1 GCA_025458755.1 Methylotetracoccus sp. | reverse complement strand
CTCGTGCGTATCGACATGCAGAACGAGCATGGCGTCTACATGCACGACACGCCTCTGAAGACGCTTTTTGACCAGCGCGCCCGCGCCTTCAGCGCCGGCTGTGTCCGCGTGCAGGACGTGTTCAAGCTGGTCTCGTGGATCGCGAAATACGAACCAGGCTGGGAAAACCCAGGTCAGGTCGACGCCGTCATCGAAGGTGGATTGCCGGTGGACTTGCAACTCACCCGTCCGATCCCCGTCTACTTCGCCTATATCACCGCCTGGGCGGAACAGACCGGCTCCGTGCAATTCCGCACCGACATCTACAACCGCGATGGCCAGCCCTTCGCCGAAGCGGCCAAGGCGGTCGATCCCGACGCGCCTCCGCCGCCTTCAGGCGGTCTGGCTCCCTGAGAATGGCGATCTGAAGCGCGCCCGTTGCAGTCGCGAACGCCATCAATCGCCAGACCGGTTCCCGGTTTGGCGATTTTGCTATTTCGGATCCGATCTAGAAGTGGAAGGGCTGGCTCCGCGGGTAGGGCTCGAACCTACGACCGTCCGATTAACAGTCGGATGCTCTACCACTGAGCTACCGCGGAACAGACGCGCCCTCTGGACGCCGGGGCTGATTAGCAGAACCAAACCGGTGAGAGAAGTACTTTTCCGTCGCGCGCCCACACGAGTTTGGCGGCGCGGCTGCGCAGGCCCTCCCAAAGCTCATAAAGCCAAGATTTCAACGAATAGGATTGGAGGCCACGCCCGGAATTGAACCGGGGTACGCGGATTTGCAGTCCGCTGCGTCACCACTCCGCCACGTGGCCTCTGATCCGGGGAGTTCCGCCACGCAAAAGCCGGTGCGTACCGTCTTTCGAGAGTGTACCGGGCGGGTCCTGATCCGGAGAGCGGGCATCTAGCACGGGAGGCGAACGGGGCACAAGGGAAGCCATGCGCCACCAGAAAAAGAGTCGCCCATTATGCCTGCGGGCGTGGTGAGCCAGGGCAAATTGCGGTATGGGCCGAAGCGGTGGGCCGTCCTATGGTCCGCCTGCGTCCGAGGCAATGGGTACCGCACATGTCCGATCTTTCGCTGCAGCGCCAGAACATGGTGGAATCGCAAGTTCGTCCCAGCGACGTGACTGACCGGCGCATCCCTCGCGCCATGAACGCAGTCCCGCGCGAGGCCTTCGTATCCGCTGCGCGCCGCAGCCTCGCCTACCTCGATATCGACCTGCCGCTCGACGTGCCCGGCCCGGCATCGTCCTCCCGCGTGCTGCTGGCTCCGCGCACGTTCGCGAAACTGCTGCAGTTGGCCTCGATCGAGCCCACCGATGTCGTCCTCGATATCGGATGCGGCACTGGCTACTCTTCGGCCATTTTGGGCCGCCTTGCGCAGACCGTTGTCGCCCTCGAGAGCGAACTGGCGCTGGCGCAGGAAGCAACCCGGGTGCTCCAGGCACTTGGCGCCGACAATGTTGCCGTCATCCACGGAAGCCTGCCGGTTGGCTATCCCGCCGAAGGTCCTTTCGACGCTATCGTCATCGAAGGTGCTGTCGCCTCAGTGCCCGACGCGCTGCTTGGACAACTCAAGGACGGAGGTCGGCTGGTCGCCATTGTATCGGACGGCCGCACGGGCCGTGCCACGCTCTGGCAGCGTAGCGGCAGCGCAGTGTCGGAGCGGGACGGTTTTGATGCCGGGGCGCCATTTCTGCCAGGTTTCGAACCCATCCGCCGGTTCGTCTTTTGATAATTGGTCAGGATACGTCTTTTAATTCAGTATTGCTGTGTGATCCGAGCCACGCCGAGTTGGATTCCGCATCGGATCAATGAAACGCCCCTCCTGTTTCTGGTAAAGGCAATGAGTGGCCCCGGCGAATCGCGCTAGCAGTGTGGGTAACAAGATTGCCGCAGACCCGGACATGATCCGGAGGGGAGTTTGCTGGTCGGGCCGGTTTTCGGAACGGGGGGAAATGTTTTGATCGCGCCATTACATCGGGTTGCCTCTCGTCGAAAGACGCGGATGCTACCGTTGCTAGCCGCATCGGCGGCGGCGGTGATGGTTGCCGCCTTCTCACCCACCCCGTCACTCGCTTTGACCCTCGATGAAGCCTTGGCTTCGGCCTACGAATACAACCCGCGCATCGACGCCGAGCGCGCCCGCCTGCGCGCCACCGATGAAGAAGTGCCGATTGCCAAGTCGGGCTATCGCCCGGACATTGGCGCATCGGCCGACGCGGGATACCGCAATACCGACCGCCGCCCCGGCGGCGACGATGATCTCAAGCCCCGCGGATATGGCGTCAGTATACTCCAGCCGGTCTTTCGCGGGTTCCAGGTTACTAATGCAGTTAGCCAGGCAGAATCGATTGTTCGCGCCGGACGTGAAACCCTCCGCGTCGTCGAGCAGGAAATTCTGCTCGAAGCCGTCACCGCGTTCATGGACGTGGTGCGCGATCAGGCGATCGTGCGGCTCAATGAAAACAACCTGAAGGTTCTTGACGAAGAACTCCGAGCGACGAGAGACAGGTTTGCCGTTGGCGAAGTCACGCGCACCGACGTCGCCCAGTCCGAGGCCCGCCGAGCCGACGCTGTTGCCCTGCTCGACCAGGCTCGCGCCGACCTCCAGACAAGCCGCGGTGCGTTCGAACGGACCGTCGGCCAGCCGGCTACGGGTCTCGTGGAACCGTCGTTGAAGACTTCGATGCTGCCGCAGTCCCAGCAGGAAGCGGTGAACATCGGGACCCAAGAAAATCCGAACGTGGTCGCTGCGCTCTATAATGAGCAGGCCGCGCGCTTCAACGTCGATCGCATTCGTGGTGCCTTGCTGCCGCAAGTTGAGGTGCAGGCTGACTATGACAATCGGTTTGATGAGACTGAGGGAATTTCTTCGACGGAGACGGCGCAAGTACTAGGCCGTGTCAGAGTTCCCATCTTCGAGCAGGGCGGCGTCATCTACTCCCAGGTTCGTCAGGCCAAGCACGAGCACCTTGCGCGTCTCCAGGACATCGAGCAGGCCCGCGTGGTCGTAAAGGCAAACGTCATCGCCGCCTGGTCGCAGTTGATCGGCGCCCGCGCGCAGCTTGAAAGCGCCAAGGCCGCCGTCGATGCGAACACCATCGCGCTGACTGGCGTCCGTGAAGAAGAGCGCGTCGGCCAGCGTACTCTTATTGAAGTGCTGAACGCTCAGCAGGAACTCCTGCGCTCGCAGGTTACCCTGGTCACCATCCGGCGCAATGTCATCGTTGCCGCCTACGGCTTACAGGCCGCCCTTGGGCGTCTCGACGCTCTGAGCCTCGGTGTCACCGGCACGGTGTATGATCCGGAAGCTCACTACGAAGAGGTCAACCGCAAGTGGTTCGGTCTCTCGATCACGCACGAGGACGGCCGCCATGAGCGCTTCGACGTCGATCCTGGCGAAATGAAATAGCTTCGAATTACATCTTCAGGAATGAACACAATTCCGCCGCGATTTCGGTTGCGGCCCGCCGGAGCGTTGAAGGCGCCGCGCTGTCGTGTCGATGTGTCGTTAGACCCGAAATCTGCCGAAGCCTGAACTGCTTGGGATTCCGGTTGTGACAATCGTCACGTGCATGGCAGCGTCTCAGACTTGGGTTTTTTATTGCCGCGCGGCGCTTTCGCCACACCTTCGCCCCGTGCCCACCCTAGAAAAATCAACGAAGCGCCGGGATCGGGGGAGGGCGGACAATTTCTCCCATTTCACATGGTGCTTTTGGGACGATCCAGGGGGGGCGGATCAGCGAGTGAATTTCTCGCGAATATCCGGTCTCAGGAACCGTTTCTCTTTCGCATCCCTGTTTTGGACAGGGTTCTGTAAGCGTGCGTCAGCGAGGTTCGACTATGGAACTGACGGAGAAGAACGGTCATGCAAGCATCGAGGAAATCCTGGCGTCCGTACGCCGGATCATCGCCGAGGAACCTGGCAGCAGCGCGCCGCTGATTGATCTCAATGCAGCTGTCCATCACCCGCGTGGTGACGGCCTGCTCGATGATCCCAGCGACTTCGACCTGCCCTCGATGTTCAAGTCACCCGCACCGGCATCGCCGGATAAACCAGCTCCCCTGTTCGGCCGTCTGAGCGAAGCGATACGTGCCGCTTCCAACGGCAATGGTCATGCAGCGGAAGCACCTCGGTCCGATCAGTCCCTGAGTGCATTGAAGCTGCATCGCGCCGATGCGGTCGAAGCGAACGGCGCGCCGCACTTCCTCCTTTCTACATTCCACGAAGCGAACACACCACGCGCCGACGAGATTGCAGCCGCTGCGATGGCAGATGCCGCACCGGCCGTATCACCCGCTCCGCCCACTTTTGCTACGGGTCCAGCCATGTCAGCCCCGGATGCAAGCCATTCTCCCGCAAGCACGTTCGCTGCGTACGATCGCCCGGAAAGCCAGCCGGCCGCGCCGGTACCATCCCCTCAGGTCCCGCGCCAGATGGCTGCGTTCAAGGACACACGCTTCCGCAGCATGGGGTCAGCACCCATCGCGACGGAACCGGTCCAGCCGTTCGTGTCACCGTTCGAAGTCACCGCCACTGCGGCACTCGTTTCGGCTGCGGCCGCATTGCCGTCACCTGCAACTCAATCACCGGATTCGTTCAGCGAAACGCCAGCTCCCGTACTCACGGCCTCTGAGGAGCTGGTGGCGATGGAAGCTCCGGCCAGCTTGACCGCCGCGATCGTCGCGTCCTACCCGTCTCTCCCGGCCGATCCGGTCAGCGCCGAACCTCCCGCTCACATTCCGCCACCGGTTCCAGCACCGCCCGCGCCGCTGCCGGCTCAGGCGCAAGCGTCGGCTCCGATCGAAGATTCCACAGCCGACCTGTTACGGCCCATGCTGCGCCAGTGGCTGGCCGAGAACATGCCCCGCATGGTCGAAAAAGCCCTTCACATCGAAGTCGCCGAAAGCGTCAAATCGCCGAAGAAATAGGCAGGTGGTGCTGCATTGGTCAGTGTAGTCGGTGCGACCGGCAGGCCCAATCTGTCCACAGCCGTCCGATCGCCGCATTTCCATGCTGTGCAAGATGGCTCTAAAACGGATCGGTAGTCAGCCACCCAGCCGCAACTGCGGCGCAATCGCGAGACGGGACACTAGGATGAGTTCGCCGGAAGCGTCGATCGAGGAGATCCTGGCTTCGATCCGCAAGACTTTCACCGACGAGCCTGAGCTTCACGGCTCGAAGCCGGTCGCTACTGCTGTGGAGTCGCGTCCATCCGGGCTGCCGCCGTTTCGCTCAGCGACCGAAACGGCAGCAGCTGACGGCACCACGCCCCTGCCGACACCCCCGCGGTCGCGCGTAGCCGCGATCGATGACGATCTCGACGATCTGATCGACAAGCCGGCAAACAAGCCGTCCGCAGCGTCCTTCATTCCGCAGCCGAGCGTCCCACCGCCAGCCGCCACCATGTCTCCCGTGGATGCTGCGCGCGAGAAATGGGCTAATTTGCTCAACCCGCACGGCACATCCAACGGCTCGGCTGCCAAAGCGGCGGAAGCCAAATCTGAAGTCGCAATGCAGCCTGTGCCATCTGCTCCTGCACCGGCCCCTGCACCCTCGTCGGGCCTTTTTGCGCCGCGCAAAGGCGGGTTCTACCCACCGCAGGACTCGCGCCCGGAGCCTACCCTGCCAATGCCTTCAGCGGCCCCTCCCCCTCCTGCGGCGGCGCCCATTGAAAAAGCTACTCCATCTGCCGCGCCGGTGACGAAGATTGCTCCCGCTGCAGCGCCGCAGCGCCCCGGTTTCATCCCTTTCCCGCAACCCGCGCAGCAAGCGGTACCTGCAGCAGAACCCGCGCCCGCCACAGCGGCACAGGCGTCATCTGCAACGGCCGCGTCCGCTGTGTCCGCACCGGTACCCGAGGTGCCCGCTGCATCGGCCCGCGCGCTGGATGATCTGGTTGCCGAGTTGAATAATGTGGCCCATGTGCCGGCCGAAGTCGCGGCTCCGGCACCCGCCATGCAGCCTGAACCTTTGGCTCCGGCGCCCACTGCTGCAGCCAATCCTGAACCGGTTTCGATAGCCGCAACCGTCAGCTCACCTGTAGCCGCCACGGTCGCAACAGAAGCCGCGGCACCCGCTTCTGCAAGCCGATCGTTCGAAGATGTCGTCGCCGACATGCTGCGCCCACTCTTGGAGAAGTGGATCGACGAAAACATGCCGCGCATCGTGGAGCGCGCGCTCCAGCGCGACGCGGCTCTGGGCCGCA
>JALORT010000143.1 GCA_025458755.1 Methylotetracoccus sp. | reverse complement strand
GGTTTGCCGTAGTCGGTCTCCCACGGCTGGACGAAACCCGGGATGCGAAGGTGAGATACGGAAAACCCGGTCAAACCCGCCTTGGTCTGCGAACCACGGCCCGTGGCCCCCTCGTCGCGAATCTCCCCGCCCGAGCCGGTAGCGGCGCCGGGATGGGGGGAGATCGCGGTGGGATGATTGTGGGTCTCGACCTTCATGATGAGATGGGCAGGTTCTTTCCGATAGCCGTAGGCCCCGCTGTCCGGGTCGCGCAGGAACACCTCGGTGACGAAACCTTCCACGATCGCCGCATTGTCGTGGTACGCGGAAATGATCCCTTCCGGATTCGCGTCTTTGGTGTGCCGGATCATTCCGAACAGCGTCTCCGCTCGAGCCTCGCCATCAATCGACCAGCCAGCATTGAAAATCTTGTGCCGGCAGTGTTCGGAATTGGCTTGAGCAAACATCATCAATTCGACATTGCTCGGGTCGCGGCCCAATTCGCGGAAACTCAGCTCCAGGTAATCCAGTTCATCGACCGACAGCGCCAACCCTAAGCTTTGGTTGGCCGCATCCAATGCAGCACGCCCCATTGCGCGCAGCGGGATGACTTCGGCCGGCGCCGGTTCGTTGTGCACGAACAGCGGTGTGACGTCTTGCTCGGCGAGCACCGTTTGGGTCATCCGGTCATGCAGTCGCTGCGCGACGGCATTTCTTTGCTCCGGCGTGAGGGTGTCGTGCACGGCAAGTTCGTAAACGACCGCCCGCTCGATCCGCGCGACCGCGGACAGTCCGCAGCGCCGGGCGATTTCCGACGCCTTGCTCGACCAGGGGGAGAGGGTACCGAGGCGCGGCGTGACGACAAAGTATTCGGCGTCACCAAAATCCGGCGGCGCAGGACCGTAATCCAAGATCCGGTCCAAGACCCGCCGCTCTTCCGCGCTCAGCGGTCGATCCAATTCCACCAGATGCTCGTAGCGCGCCTCGAGGTCTTGGAGCGAAGGCAACACAGCGTGCAAACTGAGCAGCAGCCTCTGCTTGCGAAACTCCGAGAGGGCGGCGGGCCCGGGCAATCTGAGGTACATGGCGGTAGGCTGGTGTCGAGTTGAAGCAAAGGCGAGCAAAAGCAGTGGCGGTAAGGGCGCGGCGAGTGTCCTCGCCGGTGCGCCCATACAGCGCCGGCTCAGGAGTACGCCGATCGTTCGAATCCCGCCTTCATCCGGCGTGATGGGCGACAGTGCGTTGGTCGCGCGCTGTTCCGGGGAAACCCGCGGCGGCGGTGCGATCGCGACCCGTCAGGGCTCCGCCGTCGAACCGCCATCCTCGGCGGTCTCGCGTCCGGCCCCCTTCCCTGCCGCCGAGATTTTCTGCAACTCCTGATGGAGCTGTTTCAGCAGATTCAAGGGCGGTCCCTGCCGAACCGGCTGTCCGTCGCTGTCGAACAGAAACACGTCGGTGGTCACCCGATTTGCCGTCTTGTGCTCCTCGAGTTTGAGCCGGTATTCCTGAGCACCTGCCCCCTCCCCCGAAAACAGCGAAGTGATGTCGTCCCAAATGCCCTTGTCCTGGTATTTTTCCTTCGGTCCGCCGAAATACACATAGTAAACACCGTCAGCCCGGTTGCGGTCACTGACTTCGACTTTCATCCGACCCAGTGCGCGGCCGACATCGTTCCACGCGTCCGAAAACGGCATCACCAATTCGATCAGCGGAACATCCTCGGTATTCTGCGCCAGGGTCACCGGACCTGCGGTGTCTTCCGCGGCGCTGTCGGCCATCGAGGGTGCCGGACCGGCCGCGGGAGTCCGAGGCGACGTGGTGCCGTCCGGATTGCGCCAGCGCGCACCGGTCACCGTAGAGATCGAAAGATCCGGCGGCACTTCCAGCGATGGGATTTCGGACGTGTATTGGTATTGCTTCTGCTTGTCCGGAAACAAGGAAGCGATGTAACTGCACCCGCCGAGCGAAGCCAGCACGAGGGGCATCAAAAAAATCCAGAGGTTACGCATCATCCAGGCGGCGCCCAGTTTCATTCGACCCCCGCCTGGCTCATCGCTCGACGAACCGTCCCTTGATATTCGGAGGACAGCCAGGTCAAAGGAAGCCGAATGCCCGATGGAATCAACCCCATCACATTCATCGCCCACTTGACTGGAATGGGGTTGGATTCGATGAACAAGTCGCGATGCAGACCCGCCAACCTGGCATCAATCGCCACCGCCTCCTCGCGCCGACCAGCACGAGCGGCCGCGCAGAGTTCATGCATCGCACGCGGAACCACGTTGGCAGTCACCGAAATGACGCCATGGCCGCCGAGCAGGCAGAACTCGCACGCGGTGGCGTCGTCGCCGGAATAGAGACCGAACCCCGGGCCGCAGGTGGAGAGCAGCTCCGGGACCCGCTCAAGCTTCCCCGTCGCCTCCTTGATTCCGACGATGTTGGGAACCTTCGCCAAACGCGCCACAGTGGCAGGCAACATGTCGCAGGCGGTACGGCCGGGCACATTATAAAGAATCTGCGGAATCTCGACGTTTTCGGCCACTGTCCTGAAGTGCTGGAACAATCCTTCCTGCGTCGGTTTGTTGTAGTACGGCGTGACCAGCAAACAGGCATCGGCGCCGACTTGCCGGGCGCGCCGGGTCAGCGCGACCGCCTCTCGCGTCGAATTGGCGCCGGTGCCTGCGACCACGGGAATACGCCCGGCAACCTGCTCGACGACCACGCGGATCACTTCGCAGTGTTCCTCCTCGTCGAGGGTGGCAGATTCTCCGGTGGTGCCTACCGCGACGATCGCATCGGTCCCTGCGGCGATGTGAAATTCAACGAGCCGGCGCAACGCCTGGTAGTCCACCGCGCCGTCCGCCGCCATCGGCGTGACCAGCGCGACCATGCTGCCTTGTATCATCGGTGCGGAAATTCCAGCCATTGGAAAAATTCATGGTAGCGTGTCGGGCGGGTCCCTGACAACCGGCAACCGGGCCTGCCCTCGGGGCCGATACGAATCGCGAAAGCGTCACCGGAGATGGTAGACTGCCAGCCTTTTTCGCTAATTAGACGCCGAGGCTATGCAGATCGTCATAACCCTCATGGGTCAGGATCGCCCCGACCTGATTGCCGAACTGACGCGCATGATCAAGGACGCAAAATGTGCGATCCTGGAAAGCCGAATGACTGAATTGGGCCAGGAATTCGCCGCCCACATGCTGGTCGAAGGAAATTGGAATCACATCGTCCGTTTGGAAAGTCTGCTCGAAGCGACAGCGCAGAAAGGAAATGTCCGCGTCGGCACGATGCGGTGTCAAGAGGAAGAGGAACGCAAGGAGGAGGAACTCATACCCTATACCGTCGATGTGTTCGCCGGAGACCAACCCGGAAATATCCATGAGCTCGCCTCTTTCTTCACGGACCGGAGTATCAAGATTCTTGATTTGAGCACAAGCCGGTACCCCGCACCGTACACTGGCGCTCCGGTATTTCTCGCCCACATGATTGTCAAGATTCCGTCCGGAATGAAAATCGTGTCCCTGCGCGACGAATTCCTGGAATTCTGCGATCAACTGAATCTCGACGCGATCCTGGAACCCGTCAAACGCTGAACCGCAAGCCCAACGAGGAGAGCCTGATGACATCGATCGCCCTGAACCAACCCATACCGGATTTCTCCGGCGAAACCACCAGCGGCCGAACACTGCAACTCGCGGATTTTCGTGGCAAATATTTGATCCTATACTTCTACCCCAAGGACAACACGCCCGGCTGCACGCGCGAGGGTCAGGCTTTTCGCGATCTGTACGCCGAATTTCTCGCGGCGAACGCGGACGTCATCGGGGTCTCGCGGGACAGCATCAAATCGCACGAGGGTTTCAAGTGCAAGTACGAGTTGCCCTTCGAACTGCTGTCGGACCACGATGAGTCGTTGTGCGGCTTGTTCGACGTGATCAAGATGAAGAACATGTACGGCAAACAGGTTCGGGGGATCGAGCGGAGCACCTTTTTGATAGACCCGGAGGGAAAACTAGCCGCTGAGTGGCGTAAGGTCAGCGTCGACGGCCACGCCGCGCAAGTGCTCGCGAAACTCCGGGAAGTGGCGGCCTGAAACCGCTACCATCCTACACCCCGCCCTCACCGCGGTGAGGCTCCCTCGGCCTGCGCCGAACATCTGATTCTCGCCTACACGCATGACGGAAAGCCTCCGCGAGGAAGAGAAACTCTTCGTCCTCGACACCAACGTACTGATGCACGATCCATCGGCGCTGTTCCGCTTCCAGGAGCACGACATCTTCATCCCGATGATCGTTCTCGAAGAATTGGATCACTCCAAGAAAGGCCTGTCGGAAGTCGCGCGCAATGCCCGTCAGGCCAGCCGCTTCCTTGATGAATTGATTCGCCATGCGGATTCGCAGTCGATTCAACAGGGGATACCGCTCCCGCACCTCGACTATGCGGCTCGCATCGATGAGCGATGCCGCGGACGCCTGTTCTTTCAGGTGGAGCGCCTGACCTCCCGATTACCGGAATCGCTCCCCGGCGACATGCCGGACAATTCGATCCTCGGGACGACCCTGGCGCTCAGCAGAGAGCGACCGGAAATCCAAACGGTGCTGGTCTCCAAGGACATCAACCTGAGGATCAAGGCATCGGTTCTCGGCTTGCGTGCGGAAGACTATTTCAACGACCAGGTGTTGGATGATATCGACCTGTTGTACAGCGGCACGAGTGAACTGCCGGGCGACTTCTGGGACACCCACGGCGGAAAAATGGAATCCTGGCAAGACTGTGGTCGGACGTTCTACCGAGTCGCCGGGCCGCTAGTCCGAGAATGGCACCCGAATCAGTGCGTCTACCTGGCCGATGATTCCCAATTCGAAGCCATCGTCCGGTCGACGCAGACCGGCACCGCCATTCTAGAACTGGCCCGGGACTTCAGAACACCGCAGCACGCGGCCTGGGGCATCCAGGCCCGCAACCGTGAACAGAATTTCGCCTTCAACATTCTTCTCGACCCGGACATCGACTTCGTGACATTGCTGGGCACTGCCGGGACCGGAAAGACCCTGCTGACCCTCGCTGCCGGCTTGACGATGACCCTGGACCAGAAACTGTACAAGGAAATCGTGATGACGCGGGAAACGGTCCCACTCGGCGAGGAAATCGGCTTTTTGCCGGGCACCGAGGAAGAAAAAATGACGCCCTGGATGGGCGCCCTGCTCGACAACCTCGAGTTGCTCGGTACCCGGGAAAACGGCGGGGTCTGGGAGCGCGGTGCGACCAGTCAATTGCTGCTGAACCGGGTCAAGGTCCGCTCGCTGAATTTCATGCGCGGCCGCACGTTCCTGAACCGTTATTTGATTCTCGATGAAGCCCAGAACCTGACCTCGAAACAGATGAAGACACTGGTCACTCGCGCCGGGCCCGGCACCAAAATCGTCTGCCTGGGCAACATCGGTCAGATCGATACACCCTACTTGACCGGCACCAGCTCCGGGCTGACCTACGTGGTCGATCGTTTCAAGGACTGGCCGCATTCCGCGCACATTACCTTGAAGCGAGGCGAACGCTCGAGACTCGCCGATTTTGCGACGGAAGCGCTCTGACGCGGCACGGTCGCCGCTCAGTGGCGGCCGGATTTCTTTTTTCGGCTTCCCCGCAGACGATGCGCCGTCCTTTCGGCCCAGTAGCGGCTGCGCTTGTGAGCTGCATCGCGCGGTTGCTGGGGTGTTCCCTGTCCTCGATTGTAGATGGCGAACACCTCCTCCGGCGTCCCCGACGCGGTCAGCCGTCCCCCTTCGATCAAGAACGCCCGATTGCACAAACGCCGGATGATGTCCTCGGAATGGGAGGCCAGCACCAAAATCCCTGACTGCTGCACCATGTCGAGCAGCCGCTTCTGCGCCTTGTCCAGGAAGCGCGCATCGCCGGCGCCGATCCATTCGTCCATCAACAGAATTTCGGGCACGAAGCAGGTCGACACGGCAAAGGCCAGGCGCAGCATCATGCCGCTGGAATAGGTTCGAACCGGCATCTCCAGGTAGTGACCCAACTCGGTAAACGCGGTGATGTCTTCGGTCCTTTCCCGCAGTTCCTCACGGGTGAGCCCCATCAGTTGGCCGCGAAGCATGATGTTCTCGTACCCCGTGGCTTCCATGTCCATACCCAGCGAAGGGTCGAACAGGGCGATGGCGTGACCGTCCAGTTCCACCAGGCCTTGCGTCGGCTCGTAGATTCCGGAGAGTACTCGGAGCAAGGTGGACTTACCCGCTCCGTTGGGACCGACCAGCCCGACCCGTTCGCC
>JALORT010000515.1 GCA_025458755.1 Methylotetracoccus sp. | reverse complement strand
CAGCGTCAGGACGTGCATCCGGGCCAGGTTGGACGCCTCCGCGGGGTCTTCGACCGTGGATGACGCCACGAGGAACGCGTGGTAAGCGGTGGGCGACTTGCGCGCCACCAGCTGGATGCGTGTTCCGACCGGGTCGGTGTCCAGGCCCTCTCGGATATCGGCCGCCAGATCGACGAGAAGTCGTGCGAACGGACCGAGTTCGGGGGAAATCGTCGCGCCGGTCCTGACCAGCTTCGCCACCATGTCGGCCGCCGCACCGAGATGCCTGGGATCATCGAGGCCAAGCGCGTCGCGCAGTGCTTGCTTGCCATTTCGAATCAGCCGCCCAGTCGCGCTGCCCGGGAGGCAAGGCTGGTGTCTGCTTGCGCTGGCGGAATCTTCTGGCATGGCTTCCCCTTGGCTGTCGAGGCGATGCGCACAGTTGCGATCGGCTCCGGGGGCAGCAATGCGGTGCTGGCCCCGTCTAGACCAAACCTAGGAGCGGCCAAGCGGTGTGTCATGCGTGAATGCCCGCCCAAAACCCGGTGCTTTCTCACATAGCCAGGGGGCGGGCGTCATTCCGGCGTGTTCTTGGGATGCGGGCAGGCGAGCAGTTTCCTTTGATCGGAAGTCCCGCGAGTTTCTTTCGCGGTTCGCTTGACCTGCCGTCAAGCAGCAAGCCGCCAGTCCGCGTGCGTGGCTTCGACTGGCGGTGGGTGCTTGAGACACACCCGCCGCATGAGCGGAAAGGTGGGTCCTTTCGTAGTCGGATCAGGCGTGCCTGCGCGGCCGCGCTTATTTGGTTGTCGTTGTCTGACCATCAGTCAATGTTCGGTGGTCAGGAAGCGACTTGCGTTCATCGGCGTCATTTTTTTGGTTGTCGCAGGGCGACTGCCAAGACGCGTGTCAAACGGTTCGGCGGGCCGGTCGCCTGTGCCGTTTCATGATTTCGTTGTCGCCGAAACGACCGAACGTGGTCGTCCAGGATGTCCGGTGCGCCGGTTGTCGCAAGGGGACTTCAAAATTCGCTGCTAGTCCTTGAACGTCAGATCAGGGACTTGTTAACATAATACACATTAGCGGCACTACAAAGGGGGCAGTGAACAGGGCAGACTTTCCACAGAATTGAGCCTGAAGGAACAAATCGCATACGCTCGAACCGTAACCCGCGCGCATAGACACTCTCAGTGCCAAGCAAAGAAATTAAACAAACTACTTTAACTAAATTACTTCAATACAATTGTCTAATACTCTGAATAAATTCACATAATTTGAGGAAGAAATCGATCCAACTTCGCCGCCTGACAGCGAACGCAAAGCCCCAATCTTCGCCGCGACATGCGGTACGAACCCTGGCTCATTGGACTTGCCGCGAAACGGCACCGGCGCGAGGTACGGCGCATCCGTCTCGATCAGCAATCGGTCCAGCGGAACCTGGGCCGCGACCGACTGCAGCTCGACCGCGCTCTTGAACGTCACGATCCCTGAAAAGGAAATGTAGAAGCCCATCTCCAGCGCGGCGGCGGCAACCGGCCAGGTTTCGGTGAAGCAATGCATGACCCCGCCGACCTCGTGGGCTCGCTCCTCGCGCATCAGTCGCAGCGTGTCCTCGGAGGCGGACCGGGTGTGCACGATCAAGGGCTTGCCCGTTTCCCGCGCCGCCCGGATATGCGTCCGAAAGCGCTCGCGCTGCCAGTCCAGTGGCTCCTTGAGCCGGTAGTAATCGAGGCCGGTTTCGCCGATCGCGACGACCTTCGGGTGATCGGCCAGCCGCACCAGGTCATCGACCGTGGGCTCCCGCAGCGGTGCCCCTTCCGAGTCCGTGCCGGCCGGGTAGTCAGGATGCACGCCGACCGAGCAATGAATGTTGGCGTGCGCTCGGCCAGGGCCAGCACGCGAGGAAACTCCTCCAGCGTTACGCAGACATTGAGCGCGCCAACCACCTTCGCTGCGGCCATGCGCGCCAGAACGGCATCAATGTCGCCGGCAAGCTCCGGAAACGACAGGTGACAGTGGGAATCGATGTACACGGCGTAACGGTACCGCGGCGGCCGCGATCGGCGCCGGGTGCTGCGCCCAGGCGGGCCTAGATCGTGTGCGTCGGCCGGGCGGACTTGAGCGCGGTGCCGAGCAGGTCCTCGATCTTCTTGCGGGCGTTGATTCCGGTTTCGTCGGCCGGAAAGTGAACGCCGATGCCCGGTTGGCGCGAACCCCCGCCCGCCGGACTGATCCAGACGACCTTGCCAGCCAGCGGGAGCTTGGCCGGGTCTTCCATCAGCGTCAGGATCAGGTAGACCTCGTCGCCCAGCTGGTACGGCTTGTTGGTCGGAACGAAGATGCCACCGTTCTTCAGGTACGGCATGTAGGCGGCATAAAGTGCCGCCTTTTCCTTGATCGCCAGCGACAGGACCGAGGGACGTGATCCGCCCACCGCAGCGCCGGCGGCCGCTGCGCCGCTGATCGGCGTGGCCACCACACCTGCAGCCAGGCGAGTCATGGGTCCGTCGTTCATCCTTGAAGCCTCCGCTCAGCGTGCCGCACGGGCCGGGCTGCCCGTCGCATCGGTGCGCTGAAAGCACGCGATGTAATCCAGCAATGCGGCCTCGATCACGAGCCGCGGATTCAGCGGGTGGTCTTGCGCGGACCGGTAGCCGGTCAGGCGGCCGAGCCACGCGAGCAGCGCTGCAGTCTCCGACTGCGCCGACAAACGGGCCAGCACGGCCGACTGCTGGGGATGATAACGAACGGCGGTCGGCGCGCGAACGGTCGATAAGGCCAG
>JALORT010000142.1 GCA_025458755.1 Methylotetracoccus sp. | reverse complement strand
AAGCCATTTGCGATGGTCTGTAGAAAGTCGGAACGACGCCGCCAGAGGGGGTCGGTCCGCAGCAATTCCGTAATGAACGGCACGCCACATTGTAAAACTCACCGGAGAACACGACAGTGAATTTTTTTATCATCTTGTGCCTGGTTGCACTCGTGGCTATCGTGGCAAGTTTTCTCGGACTTTCCTGGCTATGGCACCCGAGGGATCGGAAAGCGGCCTCCAAGCCGTTCAACCGAACCATTCACCGACCGGTGCCGTAGGCCAACGATGACGGGGGCGCTTCCAGAGCCCCCCAATGAACTCCATTCAATCGGTTTTGATGCGGTCGAGATGCGCCGTCACAGCTCGGAGGAAAGAGCGCGATGGATAGGCGCAGTAAACCCATCGACTGTCCGGCCAATCCGGGAACCGATGTGATCTCGAGGACGACATCGCAATGCCGGTCGGCGGTACCGCCATCCATGAACGCGCTGAGCGCATGCAGCGCGGAGGGGCCGACCTGGTCACTCGCCTAACCGGCAGTGTCTGCGTCCGACAGACTAGTCGTCGAGTCGTTCGACCCCGAAGATCCTCATCCGGTGTTTCCATTGCTGCCGAGACGCGCTGCGAGGGAATGATCTTCTTCCACCTTTTCCCGCTGTCGTCAGGCAACCGTTGCATGCTGTGGGCATTGATGCTGGCGGTCATCGCGGGCTGTTCGGCCACCGCGCGCAGGGCGCCGGAAACGGACCCGACTTCGGTACGGATCGTCTATATCATCAGCCATGGGTCTCACGCCGGCCTTGCGGTCCGGACGGACGACATTCCGGCGGGCGTTCTTCCGGAACGGGAAGACTTCCCCGATGCCCGTTACCTGGAAGTCGGCTGGGGCGATTGGGACTTCTACCAGGCGCGTGACTTCAGCTTCTGGCTGATGTTGAAAGCCGGCCTTTGGCCGACTCCGAGTGTCCTGCTGGTGGAACCACTCTACGTGTCGCCGCGCGGCCGCTATCCCTGCAGCAGAATCATCGAACTGCGGCTAGACGCGGTACGATTCATGAGCCTGCTGAACTACGTCAACGGCAGCTTCGATCGTCATGGTACATCTCGGGCCGCTGCGCTGCCACCCCTCTACCCGCAGCCGGGACGCTTCTATCCGGCCCATGGGCGGTTTCACGCCTTCAATACGTGCAACGTCTGGACTTCCCGTGCGCTGACTGCAGGCGGCTATCCGCTGACCGCTCCTCGGCCGCTGACCGCCGGATGTCTGATGGCGGAGGTCCGACATTTCGGGTACAGTTTGGCTCCGGCGCCGGCCTGCCGGCGCCCCTGAGCGCGACGGCGAACGGCATCACTGCCACTCTTGCAACGCGGGTCTAGATGCGGGTGCCTGCTCTGGGGTTGGACCCGGCGCGGAGTCCCACATCAGCATCTCCGCGTCATCACGCACGGCGAGGTCTGCCCTCCCCGGCCGGCGCTTCCGCCACGACTTTCCGGGCATGCCACACCGCACCGTGCAGCGCCGCTTCCGCATCGAGCATCACGTGGATCGGGATTCGTTGCAACACCGCGCGAGAACGGCCCTTGGCATGAATCGCTTCGAGGAAATCCGCCTGCCGCAACCGGGCAAGGAGGCGCGGCGGTATGCCTCCGCCGAGATAGATACCCCCGGTCGGCATCAACAGCAGGGCGGCGCTCCCGACCACACCGCCCAACACATGCACGAACAGATCCAGTGTGGCAACACAGATCTCGGCACGCTGCCCGAGCGCTGCCTCGACGATCACCGGCGTCCGATCCGCGGCGACGGCCAATGCGTCGCTCAACCAAGTCGGCACTGGGTAGCGGCCGGTGGTCAGCAAGAAGTCATAGATATTCGGCAAACCGCTGCCCGAAGCGATCCGCTCATAACTGACGTGGCCGAAACGTTGGCGCAAAAACAGCAGCAAGTCGGACTCCACCGCGGTGCAGGGTCCGAAGGACATGTGTCCGCCTTCGGTCGGGAACGCGTCATGGCCGCCTTCGGTCGGCACCAGAAAGGCTATGCCGAGCCCGGTGCCAGGAGCGACCACTGCGATCACGCCTGCCGCTGCCGCCTCCGCCTTCCCCGGGTGAAGCGTAACGACATCGGTCGCTTGGAGATGCGGCACGGCAGCCGCGGTCGCCTGCAGATCATTCAGAAGGTCGACTCGTGGGATACCGAAACCCACCTCCATCTCCGCAGCATCGATCGTCCACGGCAAATTGGTCGTTTCGACGCGGCGCGCGACCACCGGACCAGCGACACCGAATGCGGCACATCGCGGCGTTGCACCGGCTGAAGCGAGAAATTCGGCGACGATTGGCTCCAGGCCGGCATACTCGGCGCTGGCATATCTCTGCATCCGGTAAGGCTCACCCAGCCGATCGTCCGGGCGGTACAGAGCCAGCACCGTCTTCGTTCCACCGATATCTCCCGCAAGAATCATGACCACTGCTCCGCGCTGGCGTTCTGGAAAACCCATCCCGCCTTCATTATTAAGCAAACGCGGCGCCGATGCTGCGCTTCATCGGCTCCCCGCCTTCGGCGCACGTTGACCAGCATCAGCGGGAACAGAAAAACAGTACCTTTCAACCAGGCCAGCATTTTCCCGTCGAGTGGCGAGAAGGCCATGGCGTTTCAGAAGAACTTACGCAAATTCATGCCGCTGTAAAGTTTGGCCACCTGTTCGCCATAGCCGTTGAAAGGCAAGGTGGGGCGCTTGAAGAAATCGCCGATCCGGCGTTCCTTCGCCTGGCTCCAGCGCGGGTGATCGACCTCGGGATTCACATTGGCGTAGAACCCGTACTCGCGTGGAGCGGCTCGCATCCAAGTCGATGCCGGCTGTTGTTCGACCAGACGAATCCGGACGATCGACTTGGCGCTCTTAAACCCGTATTTCCACGGCACCACCAGCCGGATCGGCGCGCCGTTCTGATGGGGCAGCACTTCGCCGTACAATCCCACGGCCAGAATGGTCAGCGGGTGCATTGCCTCGTCGATCCGCAGTCCTTCGACATACGGCCAGTCGAGGACGTCGGAGCGCTGACCCGGCATCTGGTTCGGATCGAGCAAGGTGGTGAACTCGACAAACTTCGCATTACCGGTCGGTTCGGCCCGCTTCAGAACCTCCGCGAGGGGCAATCCCACCCACGGGATGACCATCGACCAGGCCTCGACGCAGCGCAGACGGTAGATCCGGTCCTCTAGCGGCGCCAGCTTCAAAAGATCGTCGATCGCGTAGGTCTGCGGGTTCGTCACCTCGCCGTCGACGACAACGGTCCATGCGCGTGTCTTCATTCTGCTGGCCGCTTTCGCCGGCGCTTCCTTGCTGGTGCCGAACTCGTAGAAATTGTTGTAGCGGGTCACGTCCTCGAAAGGCGTCGGCTCATCCTCCGCGCGGTAGGCGCTGGCCCTGACTCCGGTCAGTTTCTCGCCCGCCCGGACGGCGCCGGAAAGCAGCGTACCAACGGAGGCCGCGGTCGCGAGCTCCAGCAACCGCCGCCGCTGACGAAACAGGTCGGGCGGGGTGATTTCCGAGGGGCGAATGTCAGCCGGTTTTTTGATCAACATGACGGGCGTCCTGTTTTGGTGGATCCCAGTTATATCCGCTGTATTTGGACATTGATCCCGCGCGGCGGATTGTTGTGATGTGATGCTACTCCCTGCCCGCTACGGGCCCGTTCGTCAACGCCAACGCAGATTTCGACCACGGCTTTCCATCGCGGCTCCGCGGAAGGGTACGAGCGTCCAGCGTTGCCCTGACCTGCTTCTCGCGCACGTCATCGATCACCAGGCCCAGCCTGCGAAGTCCGGTCACGGGGCGCACAGGGCATCGACCGCGCACCAGCGGAATAGTCTGCACCGGGTTCTTCCCGGCATCAATCCGGGCCCACGCAGTGGTCCTGGCCGGCTGCAGCCTTCCCTCACGCGTCATGCGCTACCGCCTGGGACCCAGGGCGCGGTGCTTCCGGTGGGACATCGATGATCATTCAGTTTGAGCCGAGGGGTCCGGTCACCCGCCGAGCGCGGCTTCCAACGCCTTCTTGCGGTCCTGCAATGCCTTCAGCTTCTTGTTCAGCTTGGCGATCTCCCTCGTGACCTGCCGCAGCTCCGTCTCGTGGGTGGAACGCTGCAGATAGTCCTCGCCGAGCTCCGCTGCGATATACGCCTCGAGCTGGCTTCGCAGAAGTCGCAAATACGGGTTGCCCCAAATCGCGCCATCGCGGTATTCCAGTCGACCATCCCGGATACCCTGGAGGATGAATTCTTCCGTCACGCCGTACTCCGCTTTCGCGGTGACATCGCTCAGTGTCGCGCCCTTTCTAGTCCACTCGCCATGGTCTGCCATGGTAAACCTCGCTCCCGCTGCGCCAACAATCCACGGCGTCGATGGCAGTGCACGGCGAGACTATGCCTGTCATCGGAGGCTATTTTGCCGGCGTGCCGGCCCGTCGAGCGGCGTGGGCGCCGGAGCGCGCCCAATCCGGCGCCCAAGCCAGACGTCGGACCCTGACCGGTCAAGGTCTGCTGCAACGGCCGGTCGCGTCAGCCAAGCTGACCGAATCCGCCACTACCAAACGCGGATCAGATTATAGAGCACCGCCTCGAGCAAACAACCGCATCAGGCCCGAACGCGGCTCTTCTGTCCCAGGAAGATCGGGTTGGCACCCTTAATCGCTTCGCGGTTCGCATTGACGATCTTCGCATACTGACTGGCATCCTCATAGAACTGTTGGGCGATCTTGGACAAGGAGTCGCCGGACTCATTGATGTAGTCATTGCTGTCACCGTAATTCCAAGTTGCAGTCTTAGAGATGGCCATGGATGCTGCAGCCTCGACTGGTCTAGGAGAGGCGGGTATGGGACGCAGCGCCCGACATGAACCGTCGGAAATCCAGGCTGCCAAGCAACTCGCGACCGAAACGAAGAGTTTAATGCCGCTGCGGCAAACCAAGCGAGCGATCTTGGTCCCAGGCGCTGATCGGAGCGAGCATGGCGACCACGGCGGCGATTCCGGGTGTCGGGCCGAACGGTCTGATGGGTACGAAACGATGGACTTTGGGTGAAGAACACCGAAAACGCCGCTACCGCCACGTCTTCCATGGGGTACTTGATGTTGCGCCCCGTGCGCTTGTCCGGAAAACCCCGCATCAGGTCCCGCAAGTCGCCGACCAGGTCGTCGAACGTCAAGTGCGATTTGTGCTCTCGAAACGGATAGGCCAAGGTCGCCGCCTGGTTGCTCGTGGGTCTCCCATGCTGTCATACCGAAGCGGCAGGGCTTTGTCCAGCAGTTCATGCGGGACAGATCTGTCAAAAAATGAGAATTGCTGCTCGTAATAGCGACTCCTTTATTGAGTTCGCAAAACTTGATATGCTTTCGAGCTCGAGCATATGACATGCGGCGGGTCGGTGATCGATCTTGGGGGGCGTCGCCTGTAAATCCAACTTTTGGGCGGAAAAGGAAGTAGCTATGTTGATTCTTACGCGTAGGGTCGGCGAGACCCTGATGATCGGCGATGATGTGACCGTGACGGTACTCGGAGTAAAGGGAAACCAGGTCCGGATCGGTGTGAACGCGCCCAAGGAAGTTTCGGTGCACCGCGAAGAAATCTACGAACGCATCAAAAAAGAACAGCAGTCCCAGGCATCCCGCGACGAAAGTCAGTGACTGACGGCTGGGCTGCAATTCAGTGGGTTTTTGGAGAGATGGCCGAGTGGCTGAAGGCGCTCCCCTGCTAAGGGAGTATGGGTCTTAAACGCCCATCGAGGGTTCGAATCCCTCTCTCTCCGCCATTTCAGGGCGTTACCGTCCGACACCAGCTAGCCTGATTAAGGCCACTTCCCGGTCCAGCGCATCACGGGTTTATCGCCGCAGCTTTCCCTCCTGGCAGATGAGCTCACCTGGTTGGGAAAGGTGTGCTCCCGGACCGGAGCGGCGATCACCGGACCCTAGCCACATGGGTGCCGCGTCCCCCGGGTCCGAAGAGAATTCCGCTTCGCATTTGACGAATGCCTTACGATGAAAGGGCGCTGAACTCCTTTCGCGGGTACCGTGCAGCGAGCATTTCGGGACACTGCCTCATCTGCAGGGCGCGGTCACCCGGCCCAAAGCGCCCGCGACATCCCGTGTTTACGGAGAAGGCGAAGATGACGACGGCGGCGAAAGTTCCAGCGCCAAGCCTTGCTCGTCGAACCAGATGACACCGCCGGAGCGGATGGCGACGTGAATTCCCTGTCCCACACGCAGGGCGGGGGCACCGTCCAGCCGCAGCACGAAGGGGGTGTTCG
>JALORT010000141.1 GCA_025458755.1 Methylotetracoccus sp. | reverse complement strand
CGAGCTTGAACTCGTCCAACAACTGCCTTTCTTCAGCGGCCAACGGGTAGCGTGCCAGCAAATCCGGCCGTCGCAGCCAAGTTCGGCCCAGCGACTGCTTCAATCGCCAACGTTCGATGGCGGCATGATTGCCACTCGCCAAGACCGAGGGCACCCGCAACCCTTCGACCTGTTGCGGGCGCGTGTAGTGCGGACAGTCAAGCAGTCCATGCATGTGCGATTCCCTGGCAGCGGATTCCGCGTCACCCAACACGCCAGGCAGCAGCCGGGTTACTGCATCGAAAACGACCAGCGCGGCCAACTCGCCCCCGCTGAGTACGTAATCACCGATCGACCACTCCTCGTCGATTTCGAGAGTAATCAGCCGCTCGTCCAAACCCTCGTAGCGACCGGCGACCAAAATCAGCCGCTGCTCACCCGACCAGCGAACGATGGTCGCCTGGTCCAACAGTCGGCCCTGCGGACTGAGGTAGACCACCGCAGCCGGCGCCTCGCCCGCAAGCCGCGCCGCTCGTATCGCCTGCCGCAGCGGTTCCACCTTCATCACCATACCCGGACCGCCTCCATAAGGGCGATCGTCAACCGTCCGATGCGGGTCCCGGGTGCAGTCTCGGGGATTCCAGACGCAACACTGTACGATACCGCGATCCACCGCACGGCCCACCACACCGTGGCGTAGCGCCTCGTAAATCATTTCCGGAAAGAGACTGATGACATCGAAGCGCATCGGCGCAACTTCAGAACGCCTCATCCCAGTCGACCAGGATCTCCCCGGCCTGTAGATCAATACTCCGAACCGTCTCCCCCGTTACGAACGGAATAAGTCGTTCGCGGTCTCCGCGCACGATCAGCACATCGTTCGCGCCGGTCGCCATCAGGTCCTCGACGCGGCCCAGGTTTTGCCCGTTGAGGTTTTTGACGTTCAAGCCGACCAGGTCAACCCAGTAGAAATTCCCGGGCTCGGCCGGCGGAAACACCGCGCGATCAACCAGAATTCTCGACCCGCGCAGCTCACGTGCCTGCTCCGGGTTCTCGATTCCCTGCAGCAACGCGATGACGTTGCCTCCGTGCGGCTTGCCGTCGATCAGCCGATATTCAACCGGCCGACCTTTGCGTTCCAGAAGCCACGGTGTATACCGCAGAATATTGCCCGGCGGATCCGTGTACGAACGCACCTTGACCCAGCCCCGAACGCCATAACTCCCCGTGATCTCGCCGACGAGGACCGTGCGCACCGAGCGGCGAGATCGGCAGGCTTACTCGGCGGCGGGTGCCGGCTGCGTCGCCGACGCCTTGATCAGAGAAGCGACCCGCTCCGACGGTTTCGCACCCGTGCCCAGCCAATACTGCACGCGTCCGCTGTCGAGCCGGAGCCGTACCTCTTGCCCGCGGGCGATCGGGTTGAAAAAACCGATGCGCTCAATGTATTTTCCATCCCTTCGGCTGCGGCTGTCCGCAACAACCACGTGGTAGAAGGGCCGCTTCTTGGCGCCGCCCCGCGACAATCGAATCGTAACCATAGTTTCTCCTTCGGGGAGCTGCTTTCAAAAACGCGGTATAATAACCTACGCCTGACCGTGAAGGAAGACAGACAGTGACCGGAGCAAGTCTCGTCCGATCGGCAATGCGTCTTGGACCAACCGTCGATCATTCCCGGCACCGGCAAACCCGAGCGATCCTTCGATACATTCCTTACCGCCGACTGCCCGAGCCTGGCGATTTCCATTTCGCCTTTGATTTTGCCCGAAACGGCACGCGAGAATTCCGAACTAGATTCGCCGAACCCTAGTCTTGATCGGTATCCGGTGTCGTTCGGTTTATTTGCATCGGACGATCCTTTAACATGGCCACCGGAGTTTTCCGGGATGCGGCGCAACGCGACGTGACGGATCAACGCGACTGAACCAAAACCCGTCCGTTGCCGCCAACCGGCGGCCTGGCGGTTCCCGATTGCGGGACCCGCGGGCGATAAGAACCTAAAACCCATCTCGCTGAACCACAAACACGCAACGAACTGCCGACAAAGCAAACCGTTTCCGCGCTGCTCCGCATCGATATGATCGAAGGTCCGTTCCCGCATGACACACCCAAAAATGACCCACCTGAAGGAACTCGAAGCGGAGAGCATCCACATTCTGCGGGAAGTCGTGGCGGAGTTCGAATGGCCGGTAATGCTGTATTCGATCGGCAAGGACTCGGCGGTGATGCTGCATCTGGCAATGAAGGCGTTTTATCCGGGCAAGCCGCCGTTTCCCTTGATGCACATCGACACCACCTGGAAGTTCCGGGAGATGATCGCGTTCCGTGATCGGCACGTGCGCAATCTCGGATTGGAGCTGATCGTCTACATCAATCAGGACGGGGTGCGGCAGGGCATCAGTCCGCTGACCCACGGCAGCAAGAAGCACACCGACATCATGAAGACAGAGGCGTTGAAGCAGGCGCTCGACCACTACCGGTTCAATGCGGCGTTCGGCGGGGCGCGCCGCGATGAGGAGAAATCGCGGGCGAAGGAACGCGTCTACTCGTTCCGCGACCGCAATCACCGCTGGGACCCGAAGAACCAGCGGCCGGAGTTGTGGAATCTGTACAACGGCAACATCAACCGAGGCGAGAGCATCCGTGTGTTCCCGTTGTCGAATTGGACCGAGCTGGACGTCTGGCAGTACATCTACCTGGAAGACATCCCGATCGTCCCGCTGTATTTCGCCAAGGAACGGCCGGTGATCGAGCGCGACGGGACGTTGATAATGGTCGATGACGACCGGCTGCAGCTGCGGCCGGGCGAGACGATCGAGCGGAAAATGGTACGCTTCCGGACGCTTGGCTGTTATCCGTTGACCGGGGCGGTGGAATCGCGTGCCGCGACGCTGCCGGAGATCATCCAGGAGATGCTGCTGACCAAGACCTCCGAGCGCCAGGGCCGGGTGATCGATCACGATCAGGCCGGTTCAATGGAAGAAAAGAAGAAGGAAGGGTATTTCTGACCATGTCCCACCAATCCGAGCTGATCAGCACCGACATCGAGGCCTACCTCGCGCAACACGAGCAGAAGGAGTTGCTGCGCTTTCTGACCTGCGGCAGCGTCGACGACGGGAAGAGCACGCTGATCGGGCGCCTGCTGCACGATTCCAAGATGATCTACGAAGATCATCTGGCGGCGATCCAACGCGACAGCGTGAAGTCGGGGACCACCGGCAACGACGTCGATCTGGCGTTGTTGGTGGACGGGCTGCAGGCGGAACGCGAACAGGGCATCACGATCGATGTCGCCTACCGCTATTTCTCCACCGCCAAACGCAAGTTCATCATCGCCGATACCCCGGGTCACGAGCAGTACACCCGCAACATGGCGACCGGAGCCTCGACCTGCGATCTGGCGATCATTCTGGTCGATGCCCGGCACGGCGTGCAGACCCAGACCAAGCGTCACAGTTTCATCGTATCGCTGCTCGGCATCCGGCATGTGATCGTAGCGATCAATAAGATGGATCTGCTGGATTTCAGCGAGGCGGTGTACGACCAGATTCGGGACACCTATCGGAAGTTCGCGAAAAAGCTCGGGCTGCACGATGTCCGCTTCATTCCGATCTCCGCGCTGCAAGGCGACAACGTGGTCCATCCGAGCGCCCGCATGCCGTGGTTCGACGGGCCGCCGCTAATGGAGCAGTTGGACACGATCGAGATCGCCCAAGATCAGAACTTCGAGGACCTGCGCTTCCCGGTGCAGTGGGTCAACCGGCCGAACCTGGATTTCCGCGGCTTCAGCGGCACGCTGGCGGCGGGAATTCTGAGACAAGGCGATCCGATCCTGGCGCTGCCGTCGCGGAAGATGAGCCGGGTCAAGACGATCGTCACCTACGACGGCGAACTTGAAGAAGCGTTCCCGCCGCAGGCGATCACCGTCACGCTGGAGGATGAGATCGACATCTCGCGCGGCGACCTTCTGGTGCACCCCGGACGTGAGCCGACGCTGGATTCGCGCTTCAACGCCCACCTGGTGTGGATGGCGGAAGCGCCGCTGATTCCCGGCAAACAGTACCTGATCAAGCAGGCCACCCGCACCGTCCCAGGGTCGGTCGCCCAGATTCGCCACCGCATCGACATCAACACGCTGGAAACCCATCCGGCGGTGCAGCTGAACCTGAACGAGATCGGCCTCTGTGAGCTGGCGGTCAGCACCCCGCTCGCCCTCGATCCCTACACCCGGGTCAAGGGCACCGGCGCGTTCATCGTGATCGACCGCTTGACCCACGGCACGGTCGGCGCCGGTATGATTCTCGGCGCGGCGGAACGACCCCCGGTGTGGCGACAGGTGACGCCGGAGGAGCGGGCGGCACGCTTCGGCCAGCGCGCGGTGACGTTCTGGATCACCGGAGAAAACCGCCGCCAAGCGGCCCGCGACCTGGAGCGCCGCCTGTTCGACCGCGGCTACGCCTGCATCGCGCTCGATGAGGACGAGCTGGGCGGTCAGGCCGAATTCGTCGCTGGCCAGCTGAACCGCGCCGGGCTGGTCTGCGTGTGCCCGGCCACGGCTCCATTGCCACGCCGAGACGACCCCCAGCACCTGGCCCTCGACGCTGAGCACATTGATATCGAGTTGGTCATCAGCACATTAAACAAGCCGGCCGAAGTGGAACCCCTGGAACCCACTTATCAGATTTGAGTCTCCGTCGGGAGGCCAAAAATTCCTGCCCCCCCCGCTTCGGCCCCTCGGCCGGCCGCTCATTGTGAAATCATGGTGACGCAGCGGGGTGCGCAGGCGCTCGCATGAGAACGACCAACCCGGTCGGCGGCCGCATCACAGGCGACCCTAGGCGATACCGCCGCGTCGGTTAGTCTTCCCACAAGATCGGCAAGACTTGCCGCACCCGGTCCAAATGCTCCTGTTCAACATTCTTGCCCCGCAATGCCAGCACCAGCGCATAAATGTCCCCGGTGTTCAGCGTGTAGGTTCGCTGCGGTTCAGCGGCAATCGACTTGCTCAACCGCTTGATGGTGGTTCGGAACGGCAGCGGCTTCACGGTCGGTGTTGCGGGCTGCACCAACTCCTTGTCCATGATCTCCCGCTCCATGCCGACCGGGGCTTTCAGTGTTTTCTGCAAGATCTCGCGCGCCCTGCTCCATGACAGCTCCCCGCTGGCCAACTTTTCGCGCATCGTCTCGGTAACCAGCGGCGCATAGCGAATGATGTCGTCGATCCAGCCGGTACTCTTGTCGAAAAACTCGGCAATACGCTCCTTGGACCAATTGGCATTGTTGAGATACAGCACTGTCTGGAAGTAATCGGTGATGCGCGTATCCACCCGGTCGGAATTCAATTTCAGGTTCAGCGCCTTGATCTCGTCGGGATCGCCGGCGACGACACGCACGTCCACCCGATCGAAATAGCCGGGATTGATCTTCCGGATGCGATGGATCGCTTCCATCCGGTGGAAACCGCCCACCAAGTAATATTCATTACCCGTGCGTTCCCAGACCACCAGCGGCTCGAGCAGCCCGTTGGACACGATGTCCTTCTCCAGGTGGGCGACTTTCGCCCGGTCGAGCAAGCGATGATTGGTGAGACTGTGATGAAATTCGATCTTGTCGATCGGCAGATATTCGTAACGTTTGGTGGCCAGCATTGTCGGTTTGGTTTGTTTGCTCGAAAGTGGGCGTTGTGAAAGCTCGGGCCGCAGGATGTGACCAACAAGTCGAACCCGGACCGGCCCGCGCCTGATCAGCCGCTGCGCACAGCGGCCTTTGATTCTACCAGGCAGGAACCGCTCGATGCCGGCTGGGGGAGATCACGACCTGGCCGGAGAGGGCTCGGCTCCCCCTCGCTGACAAGTGTGGTGGTCAGAAGCTGACGCTTCGGTCCCTTTGGAGCACGGCGGCGATGTAATCGGGCATCCCTTTGATGGTCGCTCCTTCGACCAGGTCGCCGTCGCCGATCTGGCGTGCGACCGCACACGCGCCGCAAACCCAGATCGGAATACCAGACGATTGTGCGGCGGCGAGGACATCCTTCAGCGGCGTCAAATTCACGCCGACGACGTGGTCTGAGACCCCTTTGCGCGCCAGCACGACGGCTTCATTCCAGAGCCAGAGGATCACATCGTGCCCCTGTTCTTTGGCCGCTTTGGCTGCAATGAAGGGAAGTGTTGCCATAGTGGGGTCGTCGGTTCCGCGACTGCCCGAGATGATCAGAGTTTTCATCGTTCTACCTGTCGTAAAGTCGAGCCCGAGGCCGGGCTCATTGATTCACTTGCATGACCGCATCGGGTTTGCTTGATGCGGCTATAATGCCCGTCCCTTCCGGAACTCCAAG